>JAPYWT010000050.1 GCA_028276215.1 Thermoflexus sp.
ACGCAGGTCACCGCCGCGCCCGCCGTCACCTTCACCGTCGCCGATGCGCCCGACCCGGTCCCGGCAGGGGCAACGCTGACCTACACCCTGCGCTACACCAATACCGGCAACGCCGACGCGACGGGCGTGGTGATCACCGCCACGCTGGACCCGCGCGTGGGGTTCACCGATGCAATGCCCCTGCCAACCGGGGGCGGCGGCACCACCTGGTACTGGACGGTCGGCACCATTCCTGGCGAGGGGGGAAGCGGTCGGATAGACCTGCGCGTCGCGGTGACGTCCCCGCTGACCAACGGCACCGTGCTCCCCTTCCAGGCCCGGCTGACGGACGCCGAAGGGGACGTCCTGACCGCCACCGCGCAGACGACTGTCACCAGTGCGCCGGTCCTCTCGCTGAGCAAGAGCGACGGGGTGACCGTTGTCTACGCGGGCGACCGCCTGACCTATACGCTCACGGTCACCAACAGCGGCAACGAGAACGCCACCGGTATCGTGGTCACCGACACGCTGCCGAATGACGTGGAGTACCTGACCTGCCAGGCGCCGACGGGGAGTTGCCAGCAGGCAGGCGACAAAGTCGTCTTCCAGATTCCCTTCCTGGCCGCACCCGGCGTCTACCAGGGCCGCGTGGAGGTACGGGTGGCGAGTCCGCTGGACGCGGGGGCTGACCAGTTGGTCAACCGGGCCCGGATGACAGCGCCGTCACTGGCCGCGCCGGTGGAAGTAGAGGACGTGGACCTCATCGGCACCCGCCCCGACCTGCGGTTGTCGGTGGCCCACCAGCCCAGCCTGTTCTCCCCCGGTAAGGCGATGACCTTCACCCTGACGTACTCCAACACCGGGGCGATGCACGCGGAGAACGTCGTCATTACGACTGTCCTGCCGATCACAACCGTCTATGTCGGCGGCGGCTGGCAGGCCGCGGGCGGGCGGACCTACACCTATCCGGTGGGCTCCCTGCCCGCCGGGAGCGCGGGCCTGACGGCCACGCTGGTCATCAGCCACGTCTGGCAGAGGGACGTCGGCGCGGTGCAGTTCTCCATCCCGTTCACCATCAGCAACCCGCACGGAAATGCCAACCCGGCCCAGAGCACCCAGAACGGCGTCATCGGCGTCCCCGACCTGGTCATCACCGACTTCTGGGTGGAGCCGCTCCCGCTCCAGCCCAACCAGCCCGTCACCTTCACAGTCGGGATATGGAACCGGGGGACGGGCATGGCCTGGAATCCGGACAACCAGGCGGGGTTCTACGTGGACATCTTCACCACCCCGGTGGCCTCCTACCCCTGCGACAGTTACGGTTTTGCGTACGCGGGTGTGCCTGTGCTGGCGCCAGGGGCGCGGTACACGGTGACACTGCGCCATAGCGGGTTCACGGCTCAGGAGATTGGGGGAATTCGGCACTTCTACGCCCGGGTGGACAACCACCGCCTCTACCCCTACGGCCTGGTGCCGGAGTCCGACGAGACGAACAACGTGGCCGGGCCCATCGTCCTGCAGCCGTACATGGTCTATCTGCCGCTGGTGTCCCGGGGACGGTAAAGAAAATATTTTTGTTTGCAGCGGCGAAACCGCCGCAAACAAAAATAATCTTCTTTTTATGACCGCGGGAGCGGCCGGAGACCCATCGGATTTTGAAGGGAGAAAAAGATGATGCGATTAGTCCACCACTTCCTGGAACAGAGCGCCGAGCGGTTCCAGGACAAGGTCGCCCTGGTCTGCGACGGGCGGCGGCTGACGTACGCGGAGATAGAGGAGCAGGCCAACCGACTGGCCCACGGACTGCGCGCGCGGGGGCTCCAGCGGGGCGACCGCGTCGCGGTCTGGCTCCCCAATTCGGCCGAGGCCGTCGTCGCCATTTTCGGCGCGCTGAAGGCCGGGGGCATCTTCGTCGTCCTGAACACAACGACCCCGGTCGGGAAAGTGGCCCGCATCCTGAACAACTGCACCGCCAGCGCGCTGGTTCTTCCCGCCCGGCAGGCGGAGGACGCCCGGTTTCTCCAGCAGGCCGTCCCCTCGCTGGGCACCGTCATCCTCTGCGGGGACGCGCCGTCCCCCGCCGAACTCCCCGGCCTGCGGTGGGAGGACGTCCTGGGGGCCGCGCCCCCGACCCGTCCGCCCTGCCGGACCATTGACGTGGACCTGGCCTGCCTGATCTACACATCCGGCAGCACCGGCGACCCGAAAGGGGTGATGTCCACCCACGCCAACGTCGTGTTCGCCACCGGTTCCATCATCCAGTACCTGGAAAACACACCCGAGGACATCGTCATCAACGTCCTGCCCCTCTCGTTTGACTACGGCCTGTACCAGTTGCTCATGGTCTTCCGGTTCGGCGGCACGCTGGTTCTGGAGCGGTCCTTCGCTTACCCGGCAGCGGTCCTGCGCCGGATTGAGGAGGAGCGGGTGACGGGACTGCCCGGCGTGCCGACCCTCTATGCGATGCTCCTTCAGATGAACCTGAGCCCCTTTGACCTCTCCTCGCTCCGGTACATGACCAACACGGCGGCGGCGCTGCCGGTGGAGCACATCCGCCGTCTGCGGGCGCGGTTCCCCTGGGTGCGCTTCTACTCCATGTACGGCCTGACGGAGTGCAAACGGGTCTGCTATCTCCCGCCGGAGGAACTGGACCGGCGGCCCGGTTCCGTCGGTATACCCATCCCCGGCACCGAGGTGTGGATTGAGGACGAGTCGGGGCGGCGGCTGGGGCCTGGGGAGGTGGGGGAACTGGTTGTGCGGGGCTCCCACGTCATGCAGGGGTACTGGAACGACCCGGAGGAGACGGCGCGGCGCTACCGTCCCGGTCGGTATCCCGCCGAACGGTTGCTCTACACCGGCGACCTCTTCTATATGGACGAGGACGGGTTCCTGTACTTCGTCGCCCGCAAAGACGACATCATCAAGACCCGCGGGGAGAAGGTGGCTCCGCGGGAGGTGGAGGAAGTCCTCTACCGGTTGCCAGGGGTGGTGGAGGTTGCAGTGGTCGGCGTACCGGATGAAATCCTGGGGCAGGCGGTCAAGGCGTTCATCGTCTGCGGCAACGGCGTCCGCCTCACCCAGCAGGACGTTCTCCGTCACTGCCGGGCGCATCTGGAGGACTTCGCGGTCCCCCGCTACGTGGAGTTTCGTGAAAGTCTGCCGAAGACCCCGTCGGGGAAAATTGACCGCCGCGCGCTGGCGGAGGGACGGGGATAAACGCAGACGCTTCCCTATCTTGCCATCTTGCAATCTTGCAATCTCGCAATCTTGCCTGGAGTGAACCTTGTGCGGCATCATCGGCATCACCTACTGGAGCGGCGAGGCCCCGCCCGACGAGGCCCTTCTCCGCCGCATGCTGGGCATCATCCGCCATCGCGGCCCTGACGAGTTCGGCCTCTACCTGGACGGACGGGCCGGCATCGGCAGTGCGCGCCTGGCCATCGTGGACCTGGAGACCGGGCAGCAGCCCATCCCCAACGAGGACGAGTCCCTCTGGATCGTTTTCAACGGCGAAGTGTACAACCACCCGGAGTTGCGCGCTGACCTGGAACGGCGCGGCCACCGCTTCCGCACCCGTTCGGACACCGAGGTCATCCTGCACCTGTACGAAGAATACGGGCCGGAGTCCCTGCACCAACTCAACGGCCAGTTCGCCATCGCCATCTGGGACGCCCGGCGGGGGGAACTCTTCCTGGCCCGGGACCGGCTCGGCGTCCGCCCGATTTTCTATACCCTGCTCCCCGGCGGTCTGGCCTTCGCCTCGGAGATCAAGGCCCTGCTGCTGATCCCCGGCGTGGAGGCCCGTCTGGAGCCGTACGGGCTGGCCCAGGCGTTCACCTTCTGGGCGCCCCAGCCCCCGCGTACTGCCTTTGAGGGGATTCGGGAACTGCCGCCGGGCCACTATCTCCGGGCCGCTGGCAGTACGCCAGCCATCATCCGCTACTGGCGCCTGAACTTCCCCCGCGCGGGGGAGGAACTGCGCCTCTCCGAAGAGGAGGCGGCGGAAGAGTTGCGCGCCCTGCTGACCGACGCCACCCGCCTGCGCCTCCGCGCCGACGTCCCGGTCGGCAGTTATCTCAGCGGCGGGCTGGACTCCACCCTGGTAGCCGCGCTGGCCCGGTTGCACATCCCTCACACCCTGTGCACCTTCTCCATTGCCTTTGAGGAGCGCGCGTTTGACGAGCGGGAGTACCAGGAGGTCGCGACGGCCTTCCTGGGCACCGACCACCGGCGCACGGAGTGCACCAATGCCGACATCGCGGCCGTCTTTCCCCAGGTGGTCTGGCACGCCGAGGCCCCGCTGCTCCGGACCGCGCCGGCCCCTCTCTACATGCTCTCCCGCCTGGTCCGCGAGAGCGGCATCAAAGTGGTCCTGACGGGCGAGGGCGCCGACGAGTTCCTGGGCGGCTACAACATCTACAAGGAGGACAAGGTCCGCCGGTTCTGGGCCGCCGCCCCCGACTCCGCCCTGCGTCCCCTCTTGCTGCGGCGCCTCTACCCTTACGTGGGCCACCTGGCCCAGGCCGGCGACGCTCACCTGCGCGCCTTCTTCGGGAGGGACCTGCTGGCGGTGGACCGTCCTGGTTACTCCCACTGGATTCGCTGGCAGAACACTTCCCGCCTCTGGCTGTTCTTCTCGTCGGGGCTCCGGGGCGCATTGGACGGATACGACCCCGTGGGAGAGTTGCTGGACTCCCTGGACGGCGACCTGCGCTCATGGAGCCCACTGGCGCAGGCCCAGTACCTGGAGGTGACCACCTTTCTCTCCCCCTACCTGCTCTCTTCTCAGGGGGACCGGGTCGCGATGGCCCACTCGGTGGAGGGGCGATTCCCGTTCCTGGACCACCGGGTGGTGGAGTTCTGCAACCGTCTGCCGCCCCACTTCAAACTCAAGGGGCTGCGGGAGAAACACATCCTGCGAAAGAGCGCTGAGGGGCTGGTCCCGCCCCCGGTCTGGCAGCGGCGCAAGCAACCATATCGGGCCCCCATCGCGCCGGCCTTCCTGACCTGTCCCCCGGACTACGTGGGGGCGCTGCTGGCGCCGGAGGCCGTCCGTGCAGCGGGCATCTTTGACCCCGAAGGCGTGACCCGATTGGTCCGCAAACTCCAGTCCAGCAGCGTCGTGAGCGAACGGGAGGAAATGGCCCTGGTGGGCATCCTCTCCACCCAACTGCTCCATTTCCTGTTCGTGGAGAACTTCCCGCCCCAGATCATCCCGGAAGCGGACCCGGTGCGAGTGTGTCGGGCAGGTAGAACACGGATGGACACAGGTGGGCACGGATGAACACGGGTTCTGTTTTTTTCTTTAAAACAATCCTTCGTGTCCCTTCGTGTCCTTCGTGGTTTTTATGCGACCTGCGCCCTGCGACTTGCGACCTGCTCCCTGCATCCTGCTCCCTGCGACCTGCGACCTGTCAGGAGGATAGATGAAATACTGCACCCGTTGTGTCCTGCCGGAGACCTTTCCTGGCATTCAGTTTGACTCGGAGGGCGTCTGCCAGTACTGTCGGGAGATGCCGGACCCGGAGAAGCGGGCGGCCCAGCGGGCCCGCCTGCGCGCCCGCTTTGAGGCACTGGTGGAGGAAGTCCGCCCCCGCCCGGGATACCACTGTCTGATGGCCTGGAGCGGCGGCAAGGATAGCACCTACACCCTCTGGCTCCTGCGGGAGCAGTATGGCCTGCGCGTCCTGGCCTTCACCCTGGATAACGGCTTCACCTCTCCGATGGCGCTGAAAAACGTGCGCGGGGTGGCGGAGAACCTGGGGGTGGACCACGTCATCGTCAAGCCGCGCTTTGACCTGTTGCGGAGGATTTTCGTGGAATCCGCCCGGCAGGACGGCCTCTACCCGCGCCGCGCGCTGGAGCGGGCCAGCAGCATCTGCAACTCCTGTATGGGCATCGCGAAGGGTATCGGCCTGCGTCTGGCCCTGG
The DNA here is from genome assembly GCA_028276215.1 of Thermoflexus sp. GTDB lineage: Bacteria > Chloroflexota > Anaerolineae > B4-G1 > DUEL01 > SpSt-77. The sequence continues at coordinate 5,911 of JAPYWT010000050.1, forward strand.
AGCGGGAGATTCCTCTCCTGGTCTACGGCTGGTCCCCCGGACAGATTCCCCTGGCCTCTGCCCTCTTCCGGTTCACCCGTCCCATGCTCCGCACTTTCCTGCAGACGGCCATGCTCCCCCTGGAGACCGTTGCCGGGGACCAGATCGCGCCCTACTTTCCGTCCGACGAGATGGTGCTCCGGGCGGCGGACCTGCCGTACAGCGTCGCTCCGCTGGCCTTCCTGGACTACAACGAAGAGGCCGCGCGGGTCAGTCTTCGCGCCCTGGGCTGGGAGCCCCCCACCGACACCGACCCCAATTCCACCAACTGCCTGCTGAACGCCTTCGCCAACCAGGTCCACCTGGAACAGATGGGCTACCACCCCTACGCGATGGAACTGGCCGGCCTGGTCCGGGAGGGGTACATGAGCCGGGAGGAAGCGCTGGCCCGGCTGGAAGTGCCCCCCGCGCCGGAGGTCGTCGCCGCAGTTCGGGTCAAACTGGGCCTGCCGCCCCAACCCTGAACGGAAAACGCAACACGGAGTCCCACTATGCGCATCCTCTACGTCACCCCCTACGTCCCTTCCCGCATCCGCACCCGTCCCTATCACCTCATCCGGGAACTGGCGCGCCAGGGGCATCGGGTCGTCCTGCTCACGGCGGCGGCCTCGGAGCAGGAAGTCCGGGACGCGGACGAACTGCGTCAGTGGGGGGTACAGGTGGAGGTTTTCCCGGTCCCCCGCGCCCGCTCCTGGGGGAACTGCCTGGCGGCCCTCCCCACCCGGGAGCCCCTTCAGGCCGTCTACGCCTACCACCCGGCGATGGAGCGACGCCTGGCGGAATGGGCGCGGAGCGGGGAGGTGGACATCGTCCACATAGAACATCTGCGGGCCGCCCGGCTGGTGCGCGCCGTACAGGGAGTGCCGACGGTCTACGACTCAGTGGACAGCATCTCCCTCCTCTTTGAGCAGACCCTGCGTCTTACCCCGGGTCTCCGTTCCCGCCTGCTGGCGGCGTTGGACCTGGGCCGCACCCGCCGCTACGAGGCCCGCCTGCTGACCTGGTACGACCGGGTGGTGGTGACGTCCCGGCGGGACAAAGAAGCGCTGGAAGCCCTGGCCCGACGGTACCTCTCCCCTTCGGTCCGTCCGGCGCCCATCACGGTGGTGACCAACGGGGTGGACCTGGAGTACTTCCGCCCGCAGGAGGGGCCCCGGGAGGGGAAAACGGTGGTGTTCACCGGGAAAATGAGTTACCACGCCAACGTGGCGGGAGCCCTCTACTTCGCGCGGGAGGTTCTGCCGCGCATCTGGGCCCGGGACCCTGAGGTCCGGTTCTGGGTGGTGGGCAAAGACCCGCCAGAGGCGGTGCAGCGCCTGGCCCGGGACGGGCGGATCACCGTCACCGGCACCGTCCCCGACCTGCGCCCGTATCTGGCCCGTGCCGCCGTGGCCGTCTGCCCGATTCCCTACGCGGTGGGGATTCAGAACAAGGTCCTGGAGGCGATGGCAATGGGGGTGCCCGTCGTCAGTTCCCGCGCGGCGGCGGAGGGGCTGGAGGCCCGCCCCGGGGAGGACCTGCTGGTCGCCGACACTCCCGACGAGTTCGCCCGCCACGTCCTGCATGTATTGGGCGACCCGGAACTGGCGGCCCGCCTGGCCGTCGCCGGGCGGCAGTATGTGGAGACCAGCCACAACTGGGCCCTCATCGCAGAACAACTGGCGGGAATCTATCGGATGAGAGGGTGAAATCCCCAGTGATTTTTAAACTTTTCATCACCTGAATCTGACGCAGATTCGGTATGATTGCTACACATGGCATTCAGTCACCTGACAGTTTGAAAACAGGACACGGATGCATACGGATTTCACGGATCGGCACGGATAAAAATCCGTGAATATCCGTAATTACCTAATAAAATAAAAGGCAAAATCAGTGCTCATCCGTGTTCACCTGTGTTCATCTGTGTCCTATTTCCGATGTGGCAATTGCCAGTGGAACTGTTGCATCCGTTCGGCGAATTGTAAAGGAGGCTTCCATGAACACCCGTCCCTCTTCTGAGTCAGGAGCAACATCTTGCCCGCATCGCCTGACCCTCTCCCGTGGTGCGCTGGTCGCGCTGAGCGCAGTCGCCCTGGCCTTGATGATGGTCGGCCTGGTGCTGGCCGCCAATAATTCCGCCTCTTTCCCGCCTGTTGCGGAGCAGATCGGTCCAGGAGAAAGTTACAGCGGTACCTACACCGACACCCATACCGCCGACGGCGTCTACCGGGTGCTCCTGGAGACCTACGTGACGGGCACCGCGCGCACCCTGGCGGACAATCCGAATGAGTTCTCTTATCGCGGTACTTTCACCGGCATCATTGCCTTTATCCCCTACACCATGCCTCCCGAAGGCGGATTTATCTACCGGATTGCTCCCTATATCTTCCAGACCGGCACGACCCAATTGAGGGTGGCCTTCTATGCCGATACCGAAGGCCTCCCCCGCCTCCTCATGGCCCAGAGCGAAGTGCTCACCGTAAGCGATGTCCTCACCGAACCCGGCTGGCTCTGGTTTGACATTAAGCCCCAGCGCATCCCCGGCAACACCCGCTACTGGCTGGCCTACCAGGCGAACAACAACCAGGCCCAACTGGGCTGGAAATCGACCCTTACCGCCGAGGAATACCGCCAGCGATCCTGGGATTGGGGACCGTTTCCTGCTCTGGCTGGACAAACCTGGGGGAGTGGCACGGCCCGTCGTTCCTGCTTCCAGATTGCCTACACAGCCACCCAGTACGCCCTGGATGCCGCCTACACTATCCCGGTCACTCCCTCTCTGGACGCCTACACCCTGACCGTGCGGGGCGGCACATCAGGCGAACCCTTCAGCGTCACCGCCGACGGCCAGGCCGTCGGCCTCATTACCTACACCCCTACCGCCCATACCGCCTTCTCCGACGATATGGAGGGTGGTCCCAGTGACTGGATGGCGGACGGGTTTAGCCTGGTCATCTCTGGCACCGGTTATTACAGCAGCGCTGAACATTCATGGTGGACCGATGACGTCCCGTATACCAGCACGGCCATCCTGACCTCCGCGCCCGTCTCCATCCCCTTCAGCGCCCACGATATGGAACTCCAGTTCTGGATGCGCATGGTCTCGGAGTTTGCATGGGATGGTGGCTGGCTGGAGTACCGCATTCAGGACGAGCATAGGAACTGGTCCCTCTGGTCGGAAATCCTCCCTACGGACATCCTTAAAGGACACTACAACTGTCTCCTGGGCGCCCCGACAGGCTGTCAGGGACTGGTCCATCTCGTTTCCGGCCCCCATAACGGCTGGAGCGGCGAGGGCGAACCCCTCAGCGGCACGATTCGGGTCCAGGTTCCCATATCCGCCACCGGCCGCGTCATCCAATGGCGCTGGGTCTTTGAGTGCGACCCTGTTGGCGGTGAGCCTCCAACTCAGCCCAACGGCTGGTGGGTCGACGACGTGCGCGTGGTCGGAACGACGTCCGAGGACACCGTGCTGATCTGGCCCCTCCCCGTCTCGGCGGCAGAGGATAGGCAGGTCGTCGTCCACTTCCAGGACACCCTCACCAACACCTACCCCGACCTCCTGGGGATAGACCTGATTGAGGTCACGGGCATCCTCTACAACCGCGCCCCCGTCGTCACCGTGACGTTCCCCAACGGCGGGGAGTACCTCAGCGGCACCCAGACCATCTCCTGGGAAGGTCTGGACGTCAACGGAGATGTGGTCACCTACAACGTCTACCTGAGTTTGGATAACGGCGCGAATTGGTCGGACAGCCTGTATCAGGTAAGTTACCGTGAGACGGAAGAGCCGGCCACCCATTCGTGGTCTGAGTTTGATACCACCATCTTCAGCGACAGCCAGGCGTGTTTGATCCGCATCCAGGCCTCAGATGGTGACACCAGTGCCTTTGACCAGTCAGACGCAGTCTTTACCATTGACAACACCCCGCGCTTTCTCTCAATCACCGATGCGTCGGTGACGGAGGGGGACGGTGGGACGACGACGGCGGTCTTCACCGTGACCCTCTCGGCGGCCAGCGGGCGGGTGGTGAGCGTGACCTACGCCACCGCCGACGGGACGGCCACGGCCGGGACGGACTATATCGGCGCCAACGGCATCCTGGTCTTTGCGCCGGGGCAGACCAGCCGCACCCTCACCGTCACCGTCCTCGGGG
>JAPYWT010000060.1 GCA_028276215.1 Thermoflexus sp.
CCCGCCGCGATGTGAACGGCCTGATCAAAGCGCTGAGGTATAGAAAAGACGAAGGTGTGCGCCAGGCCGCCGCCGAAGTGCTGGGCAAGATTGGCGACCCCCGCGCCGTAGAGCCGCTCATCGCCGCACTCAAGGATGCGGAATGGCGTGTGCGCGCAGCCGCCGCCTATGCGCTGGGAAAAATCAAAGACCCCCGCGCCGTGGAGCCGCTCATCGCCGCGCTCAAGAATGAGTCGCGCGCAGCCGCCGCCTATGCGCTGGGAGAAATCAAAGACCCCCGCGCCGTGGAGCCGCTCATCGCCGCGCTCAAGGATAAAGATGTGCGCGCATCCGCCGCCGAAGCGCTGGGGAAGATTGGCGACCCCCGCGCCGTGGAGCCGCTCATTGATGCGCTCCAAGATAAGGAATGGTTTGTTCGAAGGACTGCTGCCGAGGCACTGATTTCTATTTACCGTCGAGGAGGATTGGAAGACAAAACAAAGACAAAGATACTTGCACTTCGTGACAAAATAGCAGCGATGCACACTGATGAGCATACCGATAAAGCAGATTGCGATAACCACACAGATATCAGAGTTAGTGGGATAGAGTTCTTGTTATGAGCCTGCGCTTCATCGTTCTCACGGGCGGGCCAGGCGGCGGCAAAACCACGTTGGTCGAGGAACTGCTCCGCGACCCTGTCTGGCGCAGTCGGGTCGTCGCCCTGCCGGAGGCCATTTCGCTCACGCGGGGGCTGGGTGTCTCGCCCGCCGAGCCGCGCTTTCAGCGGCTGATGGTTGCCCTGCAAATGGCGCTGGAGGACGCCCTGCGCCGCGCCCTGGGCGATGGTCCGCCGCGCCTGGTACTGTGTCATCGCGGCAGTCTGGATCCGCTGGCCTACTGGCTGGCGCGCGGCTGGGCAGAAGAGGAGTTCTTTGTCTATACTGCCACCACCCGCCAGGAACACTACGCCCGCTACGATGCCATCATCCATCTGGTCACCGCAGCGGAGGGCGCGCTGCACGCCTATCGGCGCTATCCCGAAGCGCATCGCGGTGAAACGCCCGAGGAGGCGGTGCATCTGGACGGTCTCCTGCGGCACGTGTGGGGCGGGCATCCGCGCCATGTGTTGATTGACAATGCCGGGCGGGACTGGCCTGCCAAGTCCGCGGCGGCGCGGCAGGCGCTGGAGCAGTGCTGGCAGGAGGCGTTCGAGCGAAAAGAGTGGAAGAAATGAAAAGTCAACGAGATGTGCAAGCGCTAATCGAAGTACTGGGACATGCAAAAGATGAGCAAGTGCGCCAGGCTGCGCTTGAAGCGCTGATCGAGATTGCGCTCTCCCTGGCTGCCGAAAAGGAAGCCAGGGAAATCGAAGATTTTTTTCAGCGATTGCTTCAGGCAGGCACGCCAGGCGAGGCATCCCCCCAAACGCCGCCTGAGGGCGAAAACGCGGCGCGATACCAGGCCGCCATCCAGGCGCTGGGTAGCATGGGGGCAATGGTCATTCCGCAACTCCTCAGCGCGCTGAAGAATCCACAAAAGCGTCGTTACGCCGCCCAAATCCTGGAGCAAATCGGCTGGCAGCCTGGGCTGGATGAAAACGGCGCTCTGTATTGGATCGCAAAAGGCGAATGGGATAGATGCGCCGCGCTCGGTGGGATTGCCATAGCGCCGCTGTTACTCGTCCTTCAGGAACAGGACAACGAAGCGCGCCGGGCTGTCGCCCATGTCTTGGGACAAATCGGCGATGCCCGCGCCGTAGAACCGCTCCTTGCTTTACTCGTGGATCAGGATGCAAAAGTGCGCCAGGCAGCCATCGAAGCCATTGGCCAGATTGGCGATCCCCACACCGTTGAGGCGCTTGAACTGGCGCTCCAGGACAGGGAGGGGAGCGTACGCCTGGCGGCGACGAGAGCCTTGGGGCAAATTGGCAGCCCGCGCGCGGTGGAAGCGCTGATCGCTACCTTGCAGGGCAGGTTCGCGCATAGACTTCTTCTGGAAGAACTGGACAAGATGAAATCGGAAGATGCTCACCAGATTGCGGCGCTTCTCAGCTCTTGGGATGAAAACAGCGCGCCTGTGCATCTTCTTCTCCAACAAGCGCTGAAAGCAGCCAGCCATCCGTTTGTCGTCTATTTGCTTACCACAATCCTGACCGAATGGAAGAACGAGCGTGCTTCTGCTATAGAGGCGCTGGGGCGAATTGGCGATTCCCGCGCCATGGAACCGCTCATCGCTGCGCTCAAGGACGAGGACGTGAATGTGCGCTGGCCCGCCGCCCGTGCGTTGGGAGAAATCAAAGACACCCGCGCCATCAAGCCGCTCATCGCCGCGCTCAAGGATGCAGAATGGATTGTGCGCGAAGCCGCCGCCGAAGCCCTGATCAAGATTGGCGCGCCAGCCGTGGAGCCGCTCATCGCCGCGCTTACGGAGGCTACGGTGGTCTGCCGCTGAAGTGCTGGGGAAGATTGGCGATGCCCGCGCTGTGGAACCGCTCAGCGAGGCGCTTCGAGACTGGGGGCTGCGTTGGGCTGCTGCCGAGGCGTTGGCGAAAATTGGCGTGCCAGCCATGGAGTCGCTCACCGCCGCGCTCAACCGCTACAGCGCCCGGCGCCTGGCGCGCATCTGGGACAAGGTGTGGCCTATGCCCTGGGAGGATTCGCATCACAGCGAGCGCGAGGTCGCTGACCTGCAGCGTTTCTTCGCCATCTGCGCTGAGCGCGGGCTGGGACTGATCGGCTGGTGGTGATATGGGACTGGATTACACCTACCGTCGGCTTTGGTGCATAAATCGCCCTCTTTTGGGCGCAAACGGGGAGACCTCCCCGATTCTGGATTTCCAACCTGGTTATGAATTTCCGGGAGTGCTATCTCGGGTCACCGCGGGGGACTCCTCCAATCGGGCTTCAATTATTCCACCGAAGTACCCAGCGCCATAGCCACACGGGCCAGGGTGACTGCGGAAACATTCGGGCGCTCCCCTCGTTCCAGCCTGTGAAGATGTGCAGTGCTGATCCCGGCCCGCCGGGCCGCATCCCTGGCCCGCATCCGGCGTTTCCGCCGCAAGGCCTTCAGACGCTCAGGGTATAAATACGGCACGCCTCCGTCCATAGCCTCCTCCTTAAGAGTATTAACAGGCTCATCAAACAAAAACGCGCGCCTCTCTATGAGAAGCGCGCTTCCTGTTTGGGCAAAAGGGCCGTATAATGAAAAACAGTGACCAGTTGGCGACTGTCCGTCACCAACCCGGTGCGCGGTGAACCCGGCTTATCGGCCGACCTGGAGCGAATCAAATGGACAATCATTTACCACTTGTTAGACTGGCGCCACTTTCCAACAAATGCGTGGCGAAAGAGTGACGAAGGGGGTGCGGCGTGACCTTCTTGCCCACATACCAGCCCGCACTGACAGAGCACGCACAATCTCGTTAATCTGTCGTGGCGATAAGAGAAGAATATATTTCCTTAATCACCGCGGGCGAAAAGGCCAAACTGGAGGGAGTGGGGATAAAGGGGGGAGAGGCAAGGAGTCTGGCATGCAAGAACTGCTGAAGAACTCACATGCACGCCCCCTTTCACTTTTCTCCCTGAGCATCTTCGGTCCTCACCCCATAGGAGGGGATGGAAAGAGGGGTTTTGCGGCGGGCGGCTTCGCCGCCGCACAAATGCTTTTTATCCCTGACTTCACTGCAAAAACTCACCGCAGAGACGCCGAGAGCGCAGAGTTCTACATCAGTATAATCTCTGCGTACTCTGCGTCTCGGCGGTGAAATGACCTTTTTGCAGGAGACTCATCCCCTTTTCTGTCGGTGAACCTCAACACTCCGAGTACCCACAGGTATAACAGCGACAGCAGCCTTCCTCACTCACCAGCGTCGCGTGGCCGCATTCGGGGCAGAGGTCGCCCAGGGGGAACAGCGGGAGTTGGGCCGGGGCCGGTTGCTCCGGGGGGGCTTCCAGTCCCAGAAACTCTGCCAGCACCTGCGCGACGCCGTCGGGCAGGGATTGCACCCGGTCCCGCCCGAATCCGGTGGGACGACCGCCCCCAATCCCCCGCAGTTGCTTCACCACCTGCTGGAGACGACGCCGGGCCGGAAGGGGAGAGGGGACCCGCAGAATCAGGGAGATGAGCCGCCCGATCGCCTCCGCCACCGCCGCCGTATCCGAGCCGGCCTTGCCCACGTTCAGGAAGACCTCAAAGGGCTCTCCCTCCCCATTGCAGTTGACGGTGACATAGGCGGTCCCGAGGGGCGTCGTAATGCGGTACGTCTGCCCCTGCAGGACGTGGGGGCGCGGTCGGACGGGCGTCAGCGGGGGAGCGGTCGGGGATGGCCCGCCCGGCGCTCCGGCCTGAGCCTCGCGGGCCTTCCGGACCGCCTCCGTCTCCAGGACCACCTTCTCCCGGGAACCGGTCACGTAGACGGTCAGCCCCTTGCAGCCCAGTTTCCAGGCCAGCATGTAGGCGCGGGCGACGTCTTCGGGAGTGGCATCGGCGGGGAAGTTGATGGTCTTGGAGATCGCCGCATCCACAAACGCCTGCAGCGCCGCCTGCATCCGCACGTGCTCCTCCGCCGGGATGTCCCCCGCCACCACAAAGACGTGGCGGATTTCCGGCGGCACCTCCGGGACGTCCTGGCAACTGCCCGTGAAAAGGACCTGCCCCAGGATTTTCTCGCGGGTCGGTTCGTCTATCCCCGCCCGTTCCAGCGCCTGCAGGAAGAGCGGGCTGACGTAGCGGAGTTCTATCTCCCGCCCGTCGTCGTGGACCTTGCGGGTGTAGGCCAGGGCGTAGACGGGTTCGCAGCCGTACGCCTCACAGCCCGCGATGGTGGCGATGGTGCCGGTGGGGGCGACGGTCAATTGGGCCGCGTTGCGGATCCCGTACTGACGGATGCCGTCCAGAATCTCCCCCCAGTCCAGCGGAGGCCGCCCCCACTTCTCCAGGCGGGTGTAGGGGACCAGGGGAGTCGGCGGGGTCCAGCGCAGGTCCTCGGGGTCGTAGACGCTCCCCCGGATGGCCGGGAAGGGGCCCCGCTCCCGGGCCAGCGCGATACTGGCCCGCATCGCGTGGTAGCGGATGAATTCCATAATCTGCGAGGCCAGTTCCTGCGCCTCCTCGCTGCCGTAGCGGACGCCCAGCATGTACATCACGTCGCCCAGGGCCATGATGCCCAGACCGATGCGGCGGGTACGCTGGGCCGCCTCTTTCAGTTGGGGGATGGCGGGAACGTAGGCGTTGGCATCCACCACGTCGTCCAGGAAGCGGACGGCCTGCTCCACCGTTTTCTGGAGAAGGTCCCAGTCTATGTGACAGGATGAATCCTGGGCTACAGCGACATGCCGGGCCAGGTTGATGGAACCCAGACAGCAGTTCTCGTACGGGAGCAGGGGCTGTTCGCCACAATTGTGAACGTAGAAGCCGTTGGCGTCAAAAGCATGAATGCCAGGAACCCGCGCATCGTACACACGGTTTTCCCCGCGCGGTTCTATAGCGACAACCTCGTCCACGAACCGCTCCCGGTTCATCCGCCGACGGTAGGCTTCCAGACCCTGGCGCAGCCGGGCGGCTTTCTCTTCGTGGACGAAGCCGACCCGCTGGGCGAACCAGGCCAGATTTTCCCCGCTGATGACCAGTTCATGCTGAGGGCGGACCGGGTATAGCCGTACACCACCCCTGCCGTCCGGAAGCAGAGAAGTTCTCCCCTTCCGCCGGTTCTGGTAGATGGTGGAGACGATGCCCAGCCGGTGGAGCATCCGCTGTACCGCTTCCAACATGGAGAGGTCGGACTGGGCCAGGCGGACCGAGAGGCCCTTCCGCTGGCTTCCGAGAACGGTCCCGTCCGTGTCAAAGAGGCCGCAGAGGAAACCCACATGGAAGTCGCTGCTGGTTTGCTCTATCTCCGGTGTAATGCCTTTAGACTCCCCAGAGAGGCCATAGGCGCGGGCCAGGTCGTAAAGAGCCCTGGAGCGGAGGCGATACTCGCCTCGCTCCGGGATTCGGGCGAAGCCCTGAAAATCGGCCCGATGGGGAAAGTGGCTGAGGATGGATTCTACCTTCTGGCGAATCGCCTCGGGGCCCGGCCCTTCTCCCCATACGGAAATGACAGCCCGACTGTCGGCAAAGGTCCCATCGCCGACCAGTAACCCCAGCAGGTAGCCCTCCTCCCAAGTCCCACGGCCCGCCCAGGTGGCGTCCCGGTGTTCTCCCAGGAGAACCCGGTCGCCAATCTTCAGATCGCCAGCCCGCCTCCATGCCGATTCCACCGTATAGCGGGTCATTCGGGTGACCACCCGCAACGGGTGTTCGGGGGTGACGGTCAGGCGAAAACCCCGGCGGGTACGGATTTCCAGCGTCTCCCGCTTTCCGGTGCAGAAGAAGCCCTCCGCAGAGGTGGGGTGGAAGCGACCGTTGACCAGTAAGGAGACCGGCACCCCGATCAACTGCTTCACCTGGGCAGGGCCCCGGTCGGTCACCACCCAGGTATCTCCGGCCAGGCAGGGATTGGTGGCCTCGTACGCCCCCAGATGGGGACATGGGTTAGCCCGGTTCATCGCGTCCAGGAAGAGGATACCGGGCTCGCCGTTGCGGTGGGCCTGGCGGACGATTTTGTCAAAGAGGTCCCGCGCCCGGACTTTCCGGTAGACCTTGATCGGGATGCCCGCCCGTTCCGCCTCCTCCAGTGTTCCGTTAAAGGTGCGGTAGGCCGGATGGAGCACGTCGGGGAAACGCAACTCCCATTCTTCGTCGTTCTCCACCGCCCGCATAAACGCGTCGGTGACACCGACGGAGATGTTGAAGTTGTTGATGGCGTGCTCGTCGGTCTTGCAGGTGATGAATTCTTCAATGTCGGGGTGGTCCACGCGGAGGACGCCCATATTGGCCCCCCGACGGGTGCCCCCCTGGCTGACAATCTCGCAGGCCAGGTCGTAGACGCGCATGAAGCCGACCGGGCCGGTGGCCTTCCCGCCGCTGGAGAGGACGACGGTATCTTTGGGGCGCAGGCGGGAGAAGGAGAAGCCGGTCCCGCCCCCGGTCTGGTGGATGAGGGCCATATTGCGCAGGGTCTGGAAAATGCCGTCGTCCCGCCGGCCCATGTCGTCGCTGACCGGGAGGACGAAACATGCCGCAAGTTGCCCCAGTGGGGTTCCCGCCCCTGTGAACGTCGGGGAGTTGGGGACGAAGCGGAGAGAGGTCAACAGGTCATAGAAGGTTTCCTCAGCGACCTGCACATCCCCATTCCAGGCCGCCTCCACTGCCGCGATGTGGCGCGCCACCCGGCGGAACATCTCCTCCACCGTCTCGGCGGGTTTTCCGTCGGGCCCCCGGCGCAAATACCGGCGCTTCAGGACTTCCAGCGCGTTGGGTGAGAGACGGGCCGCAACTGAATCCTGCGGTCTTTCCTGCGACATCAGTCCCCTCCTCATCAACCGAGATCTCTGGATGAAGACGATTCGCCCTCCAGCAGGCGGTTGATCTCCGCGCGCACCGCCGCCAGGTCTTCCAGCCCCAGGTAGACAATGGCGTAGCGGATGTAGGAGACCGGGTCCAGTTCCCGCAACTCCGCGATGACCCGGTCGCCGATCATCTTGCTGGGGACCTCGGTCCGCCCGGTCTGGCGGATGTAGTCCTCCACCCGGTCAGCCAGGCGTTCCAGCGCGTCGGCGGAGATGGGCCGGCGGGCGCAAGCGGTGCGCAATCCCGCCAGCAACTTTTCCCGACTGAACTCTTCCCGACGGCCGTCCCGCTTAATCACCAGCGGCGTGGTGAGGACGGCCCGCTCCAGGGTCGTGAACCGCTGCCGGCACTGGGGACACTCCCGGCGCCGTCGGATTCCCCGGGCATCGTGGTCGGTGGCGATGACATGCGTGCGTGGGGCACCGCAATAGGGACACTGCATGGGACTCCTTTCTGGGGGGGAAATAACTACCAGATATGGTGGTATAAGCCCGCCCAAACACCATATATAGGGGGAGACAGCGGTTATTATACCACACTCCGGGATAAGCGCAAGTGGTGGACCGCGGATCGCGTATCGCTTATCGCTTATCGCATATCGCGTATCGCGGATTGCGGATTGCGTATCGTGGGTCGCCGGTAGCGGGTTATTGAGAAGGGGACCGCCGGGAATTCCGAAAAGTTTCCGAATTTTCGGAACAGGTCTGGGGTAAGGGCTCCCCGCACAACCCGTAGCGCCTCTCTCCGCCCTGGCAACCCGCGTTCCCGCACGGCTACCGGGGGGAAGAGGACGCTTCCAGCGCCCCGTACTTCCTCAGCCAGGCCGTTTACGGCCTGGCCCACCGGGCTCCCGACGATTTTGGGACACACCCCTCAGGGAAAACAGTTTGACAAATCAGCATGTTTGTAGTACAAAGAAGAGAAGCCAGATCATCACTGGTGGTGATGAAGGGCAGAGGAAATTGGTGACGCGGTTGCCGGAATCGGTTCGTTCCCATATCAAATGGCTTCTCCCGGGCATCGGCGTCAAGCGCTGGCTGCTGACGCTGGCGCTGGGCATCCTGCTGATCGGCCTGGGGATCGGCCTGCTTTTCCGGCAATTTTACCTGTTTTCGGGCATCTACCGCTACCTGTCCCTGACCTTTCTGCCCCTTTGGGCCCGGGGGCCACTCCTGATCCTGATGGGCCTGGGGCTGATCGCAGTCGGACTGATCGGGCTGAACCGGGCACTCCTCTCTCCGTTCGTTCGGGACGGCCATCAGGTTGTGGAGGCGCTCTACCGCCATCGGCAGAGCAGTCAGGGGCCGAAAGTCGTCGCGATCGGAGGCGGGCACGGGCTGGCGACCCTCCTGCGCGGGCTGAAGGCCTACACGTCCAACATTACGGCCATCGTCACCGTCGCCGACGACGGCGGGAGTTCCGGGCGCCTGCGTCGGGCCCTGGGCGTGCTTCCTCCCGGCGACTTCCGCAACTGCATCGCGGCGCTGGCGGACGATGAGGGGCTGATCACCCAACTCTTTCACTACCGCTTTCCGTCCGTCAGCGCCGATTCGGGCCTGGATGGCCATAGTTTCGGCAACCTCTTCATCACCGCGATGGCCGAAGTGACCGGTTCCTTTGAGCGCGCGATTCTGGAATCCAGCCGCGTCCTGGCCATCCGGGGGGAGGTACTGCCCAGCACGCTTCACAACGTGACCCTGATGGGCGACCTGCGGGAAGAAGCAACCGGGACGGGGGTCCGGCGGGTGGCGGGGGAATCCACCATCACCCAGGCAGTGGGGACCATTGAGCGGGTCTACCTGGAACCGGATGACGTTCCGGCCTACCCCCGGGCGGTGCGGGCCATTCTGGAGGCCGATCTGGTGATTGCCGGGCCCGGTTCCCTTTATACCAGTGTCCTGCCCAACCTGCTGGTGCGGGAGATTGCCCAGGCAGTGGCGGCCAGCCGGGCCCTCCGGGTCTACGTCTGCAATGTGGCGACCCAGCGGGGCGAGACGGAGGGCTACACCGTCGGCGACCATGTGGCCGCGCTGGAGCGGCATGTGGGTTCCGGGCTCTTCCCGGTGGTCCTGGCCAACGACAACTTTGCCTACGCCGACCGTCTGCCGCAGGGCGTGGAGCATCCCCGCCTGGAGGTCCCGGCGGGTGCCCCCTATACCGTCCACACC
>JAPYWT010000051.1 GCA_028276215.1 Thermoflexus sp.
CGTCCTGCTGGTCGCCACGGGCGCGCGGGAGAAGTCCCTGGTCTTCCGGGGGAACACCCTCCCCGGCGTCTACGGCGCGGGCGCGTTCCAGACGCTGGTGAACCGGGACCTGGTGCGCGCGGCCCGGCGGCTCTTTGTCGTGGGCGGGGGGAACGTGGGCCTCATCGCCGCCTACCACGCCCTCCAGGCTGGCATCCAGGTCGTCGGCCTCTGCGAAGCCCTCCCCGAGTGCGGCGGCTACAAGGTCCACAAGGACAAACTGGTCCGCATGGGCGTCCCCATCTACACCTCCCACACCATCCTCAGCGCCAACGGTGAGACGGAGGTGGAGTCGGTCACCATCGCGCAGATTGACGAGCGCTGGCAACCCATCCCCGGCACGGAGAAAACCTTCGCCTGCGATACGGTCCTCATCGCGGTGGGGCTGGACCCGGTGGACGAGTTCTACCACAAGGCGAAGGAGTTCGGCCTGCCCGTCTACGCGGCGGGGGACGCGGAGGAGATCGCCGAGGCGTCGGCGGCGATGTTCACGGGCCGCATCCGGGGGCTGGAAATCGCCCGCGCGCTGGGCCGGGACGTGGGGGAGATTCCCCCGGAGTGGCACCGGACCGCCGAAGTCCTCAAATCCCGCCCCGGCGCGGTGGTCCGGGAGGACATCCCGGAGAAAGAAGAGGGGGTCTTCCCGGTCCTTCACTGTTCTCAGGAAATCCCCTGCAACCCCTGCACGTCCGTCTGCCCGCAGAAGTGCATTGTTATTGAAGGGGAGGATATTCGGGGACTGCCGGAGTACGTGGGCGACGGGTGCATCGGCTGCGAGCAGTGCGTGGCCATCTGCCCGGGGCTGGCCATCACGCTGGTGGACTACCGGAAGGACCCGGCGTATCCGACGGTGACCATCCCCTACGAGTTCCCGCCGGAAACGATTCATCAGGGGGACGTGGTGACAGTGATGGATACGGAGGGGAACGTGCTGGGGAACGTGGAGGTGGTGAGCATCCGGACGCCGAAGTTCGCCGACCGGGCGCTGCTGGTGCGGGTGCGGGCACCGCGGGAGATTGCCCGCCGCATCGCCGGGATTCGGGTTCAGGAGCCGGCGGTGGCGGAGCCGGAGACCCAGTACGTCTCCCGGATGCTGGAGGACGAGATTGTCTGCCGGTGCGAGCGGGTGACGGTGGGGGAGATTCGGGCCCTCATCCGGGCCGGCCTGCGGGACATGAACCACATCAAGGGGATCACCCGCGCCGGGATGGGCGCCTGCGGGGGCAAGACCTGCACCAACCTGATTCTGCGCATCTTCCGGGAGGAGGGGGTCCCGCTATCGGAGGTGACCGAGAGCGTGCGCCGACCCCTCTTCGTGGAGGTGCCGCTGGGGGTCTTTGCGGGCGCCGCGGGCGAGGAGGTCGCCGAGGAGGCCCCGCCGACCCGCAAGGACGTGCACCGGTGGGGGATGTAGCAGGGAGCAGGGCCGCACGTCGCAAGGAGCAGGTCGCAGACGCGAAAGCCCGACGCTCAAGCGTCGGGCTGATGTTGCGAAGCCCCTGCGGGGCTCAGAGACAGCCCGCAGGCCTCGGCCCCGAGGGCCTTCGGCCCGAGGGGGCTTTGCTGAATCAGCCCGACCGTTACCGTCGGGCGGGAAAAAGAAGGGGTTCTGCTTCGCAGAACCCCTTCTGTGTTTACCGCAGTCGCTACTTTTTCCTCTTTGACTGCGCGTACAGAGCGGCGCCCCAGATGCCCAGGAAGAGCCCCAGAACGGAGGCGATGTACGACATAAAATTCAAAAAGAAGGTGGACGGGATGACGTGAATCACCATCAGAAACGGGAAAATCCATCCCGCCATCATCAGGACAAAGCCCAGGCCAATCAGTTTCCACGGCGAAGGGATATTCATTGGTACAACCAGCAAGCAACCTGGTGCTGGGGGCTGACCTCAAATTCGGGCGGTTCCTGGGCGTCGCACAGGCCCGCGATCATCCGCTCACAGCGCGGATGGAACCGGCATCCGGGCGGCGGGTTGATCAGACTGGGGGGCTCGCCGGGCGGCACCCGCCGGAACCGCTTCGCGTTCTCCGCGTCCGGCTCCGGGATGGCCGCCAGCAGGGCCCAGGTGTACGGATGCCGGGGGTTGTAAATCAGGTCGTCCACCGGCCCCTTCTCCACAATCTTGCCCGCGTACATCACGAAGATGCGCTCGGAGAAGTAGCGGACGGTGGAGAGGTCGTGGGTAATGTACATGACCGAGAGCCGGTGGCGTTCCTGCAACTCCCGCAGAAGGGTCAGAATCTCCACCCGCACCGATGCGTCCAGCATGGAGACGGGCTCGTCCGCCACCAGCAACTGGGGGTCCATCAGAATCGCCCGCGCGATGACCACCCGCTGCTGCTGTCCTCCGCTCAACTGGTGAGGGAACTTGCTGAGGAAGTCCTCTACGGGGGTCATCTTGACCTCTTCCAGCGCCTTGTGGATGCGTTCCAGCCGCTGGCGGCGGTCCTGCATCCGGGCCACAATGAGGGGCTCTTCCAGCAACGTCTGCGTGCTCATGAAGGGCGGCAACGCGCCGTACGGGTCCTGCTGGACGTAGCCCACCCGGTTTCGGTACCAGCATAACTCCTTCCGGCTGAAGTGGGAAATGTCCCGTCCGTCAAACAGGATGCGGCCCTCCCTGGGGCGATGGAGACCCAGGATGGTGCGCATCAGGCTGGACTTTCCACAGCCGCTTTCTCCAACGATGGCGATGGCCTCCCCCCGATGGAGGTCAAAGTTCACACCGTCCACCGCGCGCACGTAGCCGGCGACGCCCAAACCGAACCGGCGCAACTCAAACCAAACCCGCACGTTCTGAACGGAGAGGAGGACGTCTTCGGGCACTCCGGGTACAGGTTCTGGAATCGGGCAGAAGTCATTCATTTTCTTCACCTGGGTACAAAGAGATGGATGGTCATCCAGTCACATAGAGCCAGCATTTGACCAGGTGGCCGTCCACCGAGAGGGTGGGAGGCTCCTCCGCGCAGCGATCAAAGCGGGAAGGGCATCGGTCGGCGAACCGGCAACCGGCAGGCGGGTTCAACAGGCTCGGTGGCCGGCCGGGAATAAACTCCAGGGCCTGTTTCTCATACAGGCGCGGCACGGCCGCCAGCAGTTTCCGGGAATACGGATGGAGCGGTTGCTGGAAAAAGGCCTCCGCTTTGGAGACCTCCACAATCTGCCCGGCGTACATCACCGCCACGTGCTCCACCAGGTCCGAAGAGGTCGCGATGTCGTGGGTGATCAGCATGTAACTGATGGGCATCTCCTGCTTGATCTGTTTGAGGGTGTTCATAATGCTGGCCTGGGTCAGCACGTCCAGGGCGGAGGTGGGCTCATCCAGGATGATCAGGCTGGGCATCGTGATGAGGGCCATCGCGATGGCGACGCGCTGACGCATCCCCCCGCTGAGTTCAAAGGGGTACCGCTGGAGGAACCCCTCCGGCACGCCCACGTAGTCAAACATCTTGCGGGCCATATCCCAGGCCTCCGCCTTGCTCACCCCCAGATGGAGAACGGCAGGCTCGGAAACCTGGTCGCCGACCTTCAGGACCGGGTTCAGGGCATTCATCGCCGCCTGGGGAACCATGGAAATCCCCACCCAGCGGACCTCCCGGGCGAAGTTCTCTTCATCCAACTCCATTACATCCCGGCCGTCCAGATAGACCTTCCCGGTGTACTGGTACACGTTTCGCGGCAGCAGGCGGAGGATGGCACGCGCCAGCGAACTTTTGCCACATCCCGATTCCCCCAGGATGACGATGGCCTGGTTGTGGGGGACCGAGAGGCTCACTTTATCCACCGCCTGCACCACCCCTTTGGTGGTCACAAAATACAGGATCAGGTCTTCCACTCGCAGAACCGGTTCTCCCTCGCGCATCGCTACATCTCCCGCAGGCGTGGATTGAAGATGCGGTCCAGCGAAAAGCCCAGCATGGCAAATCCCAGACCGGTAATCATCAGGAGCGCGGATGGCTCCAGAACCCAGTAGTAGAGTGCTTTGTACGGCGCACCGTTGGCCACGGCGTCCTGGATGACCTTCCCCCAGGTCGGCAGTTGCGGGTCTCCCAACCCCAGCACCGCCAGGGAGGCCTCCAGGAAGACGTAGGAGGGGATCAGGGTGACCAGGTTGGGGATCAGCATCGGCACAATCCGGGGGACCAGGTAGCGGAAGATGATCCGCCAATCGCTGGCGCCGTAGGCCTGCGCCGCCTCCACATACGGGGATTCCCGAATCTGCATAAAGACGGCCCGGTACGTCTTGATCCCGCTTCCGAAGATGCTCAGCAGGATGGTCACCCCCAGGATGACCCAGATACTGCGGGAGTAGAAGGTCCCCACCATAATCAGGATGGGGAGCAGGGGGAGCATCAGCACGATTTCGGTGATGCGCTGGATCAGGTTATCCACCACCCCGCTGAACCAGACGCCAATGGCCGCGATGATCATCGTGGTGATGGTGGTGCCCGCCGCGGCCAGGAGGCCAAAGGCCAGCGCGACCGGTGCCCCCCACAGGAGGGCAATCTTCAGGTCCCGCCGCAGATGGTCGGTCCCTGCGATGCCGTGGACTTTGCCGTAGACCACCAGTTCGGCATCTATCTGGGTCTCCGGATCAAACGCGGTGGCCTGAATCTTCACCCGATACGTCCCCTTCAGGGGGCGCGGGTTCTCCGGGGGATTGGGCGCCACAAAGAGCCCCACCTCCGGCGGCACATCCCCAACCTGTCGCCGGATTCTCCGCAACAGTTTGTCGTCCTGAGCGAAGCGGTAACTGGTGGAGCCGGCCTGCAGGGCCAGGTCCGCGATGGCGATTTCCCGTCCGTCCGGGGTGTACCACGTGATGGATGCGAACGGTGCCCGCTCCTTGTAGGAGGTCTCAAAGAAGATGTTGATCTCCCGTGGGAAGTCGTCCGCCTGATAATCAAACGTGTAAAGGAGGGTGACGGATTTGCCCTCGCCCAGGGGCGCTTCCTGGCGCTCGGCGGCCCCTTTCCGGGAGTCCAGGTCAATGGTCTCCGGCAGTTTCTGCGACCGGAAGGTGTTGATCCACGCCGGGGGAACGGTTCGGGGCAGGCTGCGCCAGGTGCCCTCGCCGCCGCGCCAGAGGGTGATGGCCTCCCGATAGGGGATCGCGATGACCACGTAGATGGAAAGGACAACCAGCATCAGAACGATCAGCAGCCCCGCAATGGCCGAGGGGTATCGCCGAATTTCCCGAAGAGCATCTTTTACCGTTTGCATGCTCTCATTCCCCCGTCACGCACCCACCCGGACCCGCGGGTCCAGGATGGCGTAGATGATGTCCAGCAGGAAAACGGTAATCGCCAGGAGGTAGGCGAAAATCACCGTGGAGCCCACGATGACCGGCACGTCAAACAGGCCGACCGCCTGATAGAGGGCCCGTCCCAGACCCGGCCAGTTGAAGACCGTCTCAAAGATGGGAGCCCCCGTCCACAGACTGATGACCGTCAGCAGGAAGTTGGTCACGATGGTGGGAAGGGTGGGCCGCAGGATGTAGCGCCGCTCAATGGCCCGCCCGCTCAGCCCCTTCGCCTTCGCCAGTTCCACATAGTCCTCGCTGGAGTAAATCAGGAAGAACGTCCGCCAACTGTAGACACTGAGGAAAATGGAACTGACGGTCAGTGCCATGATGGGCAGGATCAGGTGCTTCCCCACGCTCAGCGCGTAGAGGAGGCGGGATTGGGGCGCCGGGGCATCCACCAGGTCGCCGAAGGGAAGAATCCGCAGCCAGCCCGCGAAAATGAGGATCAGGAAGATGCCGTAGAACCACCCCGGCGCCGAAGAGGTGGGAGAGAGAACGACAAAGAGCCGGTCCCAGAAACTCCCGTACTGACGGGAGAGGATCAGGGCCAGGAAGAGGCTCAGGAAGAATAAGAAGATGTCCGCGATGCCGAAGAGCAAAAGGGTTGCCGGTAACCGCTCCAGCAGAATCAACTTGACCTGCCGGGACCCGGAGTTGCTGTTCATAAACTGGGCGAACCCCAGGCGCAGGGTGAGGGCGTTCTCCAGGAAGCGGAAACTCCGGATGAGAAAGGGCTGATCCAGCCCCAGCCGGTGCTCCTCCAGACGAATCTTTTCCTCAATCAACTGCCGTTTGGCATCCGGGCCCAGGTTCCGGAGGGCCGGGTTGTTCATCACCTGAATCGTGATGGTCTCCCGAATGTCCCCCTTCCGAATCTGGTCTACATACCCCCCCATGTTGGCGACCAGAACGGTCAGATAGACCCCGATGATGACGGTGATGAACAGGGTCACCCCCCGAATCAGGGTGTACCGGAGGATGCGGGCGAATGTACTCTGCAGAAAGGAGGCGCTCTGCACTTTTTTTCGTGGGATTGCCACTGCCTGCTCAGACATCCTGTTTCCCTCTCTCATAGCAAGACAACTGCGAGCAGTTGTCCAGCAGTTTGAAGAAAAGCCCGACGGGGACGCAGGGCTGTCCCTGGATGACCCCCGTCGGGCTTCCTTCACCAGATGGGGTCAGCCCCTGAGACTACGGCGCGACCACGACGAATTCCACGGTGCCGTAGGACGGGATGCTGACCACCTTAGAGGCCACCGCCACCTCCAGTTTCGCCGCACCCGCGGAGAACTGGGAGGTCACGTCGCCGGAGAGCACGACCTGGTACTGGCCCTCGGCGACCATCGCGGCGTCGCCCTTGGCCAGCAGGTTGCCCTGACTGTCAAAGACCAGGTAGACGACGCTGGCGATTTCGTCCGACGGGTACGGTTTCTCCTCAAAGGTGACGTACACGTCGTACTTGGCCTCCTGACCCTTGGTCACCTGACCGGGGCCATCCACCTCCACGGACGCCACCTTCGGCACGCCGAAGCCGGCCCACTTCTCCGCCAGGTCGGGGTAGGCCTCGTTGCGCTTCAGGAGCAGCGTCTTGGCCGTGGTGTCCACCTGAGCCAGGTAGAAGGGCCCGGTGCCGACCCAGAAGTGCTTGTACTGGTCGTACCACTTGGCCAGGTTGGCATAGCGGGCCGCCGCTTCGTCGGCCTTCACGAACTGGCCCATGGTGGGTGCGTAGGGGATGAACTTCTCCGCCGTGGCCTGGTCCAGGTACTTCTTCAGCACATCCAGGCTCGGCCCGGCCACGAAGGACATCCACTCCACCTGCTGGGCGGTCGCCTTGTCGCTGGTGAAGGCCAGTTCCTTGTTGGCCTCCGCCAGGTAGCCCAGCGCCACCGTGTGCCAGGGCGCCTGGCCGTAGGCGTAGTACGGCCACCAGCACATCCCGTTGGTGACGTTGTTCTCGGCGTCCAGGTAGAACAGGTCGTCGTAGGTCTCAATCACCAGCGGGTCGGTGGAGACGATGCGGACGCCCTTGAAGTGGGTCAGGAAGTTATCCAGAGATGCTTTCTGAGCCTCGTCAAAGATGGGGCTCTCCTCCTTGCCGGGGTCAAAGGTCATGATCATCCCCATGACGAAGTCCCCGAGGCTCAGCGGGCTGCCGTCGTGCCACTTGATCTTCTGGAAGAGGTCGGCCGGGTAGTACACCGTCACCTTGACGTTAGCGGTGACCGTCTCGGTGAACTTCTCACCCGCGGTGATGAAGCGCTGGTTGGCCGCATCCCAGTCCACCCAGGCATCGGCGGGTACCTGGATCTCCGGAGCGAACTGGAGGCTGACCCAGTCCAGCGTCTTCGCCACGGGCAGGCCCTCCTTCACCACCACCTCGGCCTTCTCAATGCGGTTGGGCAGGAGCAGGCCAGTGTAGGGGTCGGAGACGACGGCGTACTCACCGAGGGCGCGCTGGACGTCCGTGTCGTAGACCCAGTTGGAGCCGCCGATGGGGTTCCAGGGGTCAATCAGCACGTCCGGCTGGCCCCAGCGGACCCGACCGCCCACCTGGTCCTTCCAGCGCAGGGTGTAGGGCCACAACTGGGAGCCCTCCACGCCACCCGCCAGGTCGGCCGCCACTTCCAGTTTCGCCAGCCGCGGCGTGAAGGAGTACTGGTCCACCAGCCAGACCCGCACCGAGTCCTGCATCGCCAGTTCCAGCGCCTTCCGGAAGAGTTCATCCCGCTCCGCCAGCGACTTAAAGTCGTTGTTGGCCAGCCGCTGCGCGACGTTGAAGAACTCCTCGCTGGGGGTGTAGGCCTGGTGCAGCGGGATGGGGTACAGCAGGTTGGTATAGAAGAAGGCGAAGTTGCTCCCCGCGTCCCGCTCTACCGCGGTGGTGATCCACCCACCCGTATAGAGGTTCCACAAACCTTCTGCCGGGTCCGACTTGACCCAGATGGGAGACGCCTCTGTCCGGGTCTTGTACTGGCGGTCCACAGTGAAGCCCAGGGCCTCCAACTGGTTGGCCACGTAGTCGCCGATGAGTTTCCGCTCATCCTCGGTCCGGATGAGGAACACCAGGGTGATGGGCTTCCCCTTGTAGGTCCACTTCCCGTCGGCCCCCAGTTCGGCACCCAGTTCGGTCATCCGCTGGGTGACGACCTCTTTGGCCTTGTCCAGGTTGTAGGCGTACTTGGCCTCCAGGGCCCGCACGGTGTCAATGTACCGGGCGTAGTCCGGGAAGGCGGAGACCAGGGGCAGCAGTTTGGGCGCCGCAAGGCCGCCGAAGATTTCCTGGACGATGTAGTTGCGGTCCACCGCCCAGTTGATGGCCTCCCGAATCTGGGGGTCGCCGAAGGGATTGAGCCGCCCGTCCTTGAAGTTCAGCACCGGGTTGAAGGTGATCTCGTTGTACGACCCGAATGCCATAGAGTAGGTCAGGTTCGGGTTGGCCTTCACCTTGGCGAAGTTCTCGGGGCCGCCCATTCCGTGGCCGTAGAGGTCAATGTCTCCACCCTCCAGCCGGGGCAGTGCGTTCTCGTCGCCGCCCACGCTGATGAAGACGACCTCATCCAGCCAGGCGCCGTAGCGAGGGGCCGGCGTGGGCGTCGGCGGCACCGGGGTCGGCGCCTCCGTCGGCTTGGCCGGCGGCGGGGTCGTGGGCGTCGGGGTCGGCTTGCAGGCCGCCAGCAGCAGCCCCACGACCACCAGCAACGTCAGGGCTAACAGTCCGCGTTTCATGGTTTCTCCTCCTGAGTTGGTAAGTTGGTAGATTGGGAACTGGTAAATTGGGAAATTGGTTCAGGGTCGGAACGCGCTGGTCCTCTCCTCCCAGGCATCACCTCCTTTCGCAAAGACGGAGATGGATACACTCCATGAAATAATACTGTTGGCGGGCCGAAAAGGTTCAAATCGCGTATCGCATATCGCGTATCGCTTATCGCGTATCGCCGATCGCTTATCGCTTATCGCGTATCGCGTATCGCTTATCGTCTGTGGTCTGTCGTCCGTCGTCCGTGGTCGGTCGTCCGTCGTCTGTCGTCTGTGGTCAGTGGTCCGTCGTCAGTGGTCGGACCATGTACGTCCCCTCCCGGCGGAAGCCGCGCGCCCGGTAGTAGGGGCGGGTGCCCACGGCCGCAATGACGGCCAGATGCCGGTAACCGGCCCGGCGGGCCATCTCCGCCGCCGTCTCCAGAAGACGGGTGCCCAGCCCGCCGTGCTGGGCCCGCCCGTCCCGCCGATGCCCCAATTCTACAACAGGTCCGTAGATATGCAACTCCCGCACCACCGCACTCCCCCGCAGTTCCTCCATCTCCGGCTCCACCTGGGGGAAGGAGAGGCGCAGGAAGCCCGCCAGATACCCGTCCGGGGTCTCGCCCGCCAGGAAGTGCTCCACGGTGGCGTCGGTCTCGTAGGTGGTGACGGTGACCGTCAGGGAGGCCGGGTCCACCGGCCGGCCGCGCACTTCCCGGCAGCGGATGCACCGGCAGCGCAGGCCCTGGCGCGCCATCGCCTCCCCCACCACTTCCCGCAGGTTGGAGCGGGTCACCCCGGCAACGATGTCCGGCGCGGGGATGTCCCGCATCAGGCGGTTGAGCCGGACGT
>JAPYWT010000052.1 GCA_028276215.1 Thermoflexus sp.
CGTCCTCTATGGGGCCGGGGATCAAGGTGGACCCGGTGGCTGCGCAGGCGCTGGAAGTGGCGTAGCAAGAATGCAAGATGCAAGATGCAAGATTGCAAGAATGCAAGATTGCAAGAGAGCAAGAAGGCAAGAAGGCGATACGCGATAGGCGATACGCGATAAGCGATAGGCGATACGCGATACGCGATACGCGATAAGCGAATCAGGCCGAAGACAGCAGGCGCGCCGAGGGGCGCTGAAAGTTGCCTGCCGAGGCTGGAGAGAGGGTCCGTTCCCTCATCGGGCGATGGTTCTCTATACCCGGTGAGGTAGACTCCCCCGCGTCGGCTGGCGCGGGGGAGTTTTTGTTGCGGAAAACGTAAAACGTGATGCGTGAAACGTGAAAGGAGGTGATGTCGGGTGGCCATATCAAAAGAGAAGAAAGCGGAGCGGATAGAGCAGTACCTGGAGCATCTGCAGAAGAGCCAGGGGCTCATCCTGACCGACTACCGGGGCCTGCGGGTGGCGGAGGTAGAGGAACTGCGCCGGTCGCTGAGAGGCGCTGAGGCCACCTATCAGGTGGTCAAAAACCGCCTGCTGCTCCTGGCCCTGCAGCAGATGGGGCTGACAATGCCGCAGGAGTGGCTGGAGGGCCCGGTGGCGGTGGCGTTCTGCCACGGCGAGGTCCCAGCGGCCGCAAAAGTGGTCCTGGATTTCTCCAAAGGACACGAGAGGTTCGCCGTCAAGGGCGGCCTGCTGGGCAAGACGCCGATTACGCCCGCACAGGTCACCGCCCTGGCCAATCTCCCGCCCAAGGAGACGGTGCTGGGGCAGGTCCTGGGCACCATTAACGCGCCGGCGTCCCAGGTGGTCGGTGTCGTCGCCAGCGGAATCCGGCAGGTGCTCAACGTGCTGCAGGCGTATGTGGACAAACTGGAGGGCAAGACGGCCCCCCAGGCTGCGTAGTGAAACGTAAAAAAGTAAAACGTTAAGGAGGTAAAGGATGGCCGATTTGCAGAAACTGGTGGAGGAGATCAGTCAACTGACGCTTCTGGAAGCCGCCGAACTGGTGAAGATGCTGGAGGCAAAACTGGGCGTGACCGCCGCGGCTCCGGTAGCAGTGGCCGCGATGCCCACCGCCGCTGCGGCTCCCGCTGAGCCCGTGGAGGAGAAGACCGAGTTCACCGTCGTGCTCAAGGAGGTCGGCGAGAAGAAGATTGAGGTCATCAAGGTGGTGCGGAAACTGACCAACCTGGGCCTCAAGGAAGCCAAAGACCTGGTGGAGAGCGCGCCGGCGACGGTGCTGGAAGCGGTCCCGAAGGAAGCGGCGGAGAGCGCCAAGGCGGAACTGGAAGCGGTCGGCGCCAAAGTGGAAATCAAATAGTAAATTTTTGTGGCGGCGGCTTTGCCGCCGCCACAAAAATTATCCTCTGGCCGGATACCACTTCTGGAACCAGGCGGTGAAGGCGAAGGCCGGGATCAGGAGCAGGTTGCGGGCGAGGGTCCACATTAGCGCCTGCTCCGGCCGCGCGTGCCCCGCCAGCGCCAGGACCGCCATGAGCAGGTAGACCCAGCCCCACACGGTGGTGATGATGGCGTTGGTGCGGAGAAAGACGGGGAGGTTCCAGAGGGCCGACGGGTATGACCATTTGGAGTACTCGGCTGTGAAGGGACGTTCCGCGGCCAGCGTCCCCAGCCAGATGCCCGCCAGCGTCAAGTACCCCAGAACGTCGCCGTAGGCGGTGAAGAACCGGCTCCCCAGGAGCGTCGCCAGCCCTGCCAGCGCGAAGTAGAGGGGCGTCCCCGTCTCCATCCAGGTGGGGCGGGCGAAGCGGCGACGGTATCCCCAGATCAGCGCCCCCAGCAGAAACGGTACCCCCAGGCTGATCCACGGCCCGATGCCGGGGATGTCCACCGTTGCCCAGTGGACCATCCAGGGGACGAAGGCCACCGTCAGCCAGGCCATGCCCGGAAGGCGGATGGGCCCGCGCTGAACCGTCTCCTCCTCCGGCGGCGCGGGGGCCGGCGCGGGCGGTGCCTGCGGCCCCTCCGGCCCGGAGAAGAGTTCCCCCAGCCGCAGGAGCAGGCCGAAGTCCCCCTCCACCCGGTACATCCCCTTCACGTAGGCGGCCTGCCCGCTCAACTCGTTGCGGGAAATCTTCAGCCAGACCTCCGCCGGGGTGTGGACCGTCATCGTGGGCCGGGGGACGGTGCCCTCGTGGGCCGTGCAGCGCCCCTCCCGGATGCGCAGGACGTAGTGGCCCGGCTCCTCCCCGGTGACGACGAACTGGATGTCGGCCTGCAGGTCTCCGGCCGCGGCCGGGTTGAAGACAGTGGGCATGCCCAGGATGGCCTCGCGGCAGGTCCGGGGGCCCGCTCCGGGCTCTCCCACGGGCAGGACGATGGGTGGGGAGAGGTTCTCCTCACGCCACTCCGCTTCGCTTCGTGGCTCACTACGGACGGGACGCCGGGGTTCCTCACCCCTCCCCCTGGCGGCTTCGCCGCCAGGGGTGGGGTGAGGCCCGATCTGGCTATCCCACCACAGGTTGGCCATGCCTGCGTAGACCTCCGGCTCCGCCAGCGGCGTGTCCAGGACCGCCTGGGTCTCCGGCAGGATGTGCCCATAGGTGACGAACTCCCACCCGGCCCGACGGGCGGCATCAGTGTACCAGCGCAGACTTTCGGCCAGCGCAGGCTGGGCCAGCAGTTCGCCCCCCGCGCAGAGAATCGTCGCCGCCAGTTCGGTGTCGGGGTCGTCGGTGTAGCGGCGGAAGGTCTCCACCAGCCCGGAGAAGTGGTGCCGCTCCGGGAAGCCACAGTTGGAGATGAGGACAACCCTCCGGACCGACGGCCCGTCGGTGTAGCGGGGCGGGTGGGTGTAGTGGGCGCCCCGCTGGACGATGTGGGGGTCCGCCAGGGGCAGCAGCCGGTCCATAAAGTCCTTCATCAGCCCGCTCACGGTGAAAACGTAGAGGGGCGTGGCGTAGACCACGACGTCGGCCTGGCGGACTTTCGGAAACAGCGCTGCCATGTCGTCTTTGTGGACGCAGACGCCGGGGGTCTTCGTCCAGCAGGTGAAGCAACCCAGGCAATGATTGATCTTCAGGTCCTTCAGGTAGACGGTCTCCGTCTCCGCGCCGGCCTCCCGTGCCCCCTCCAGGAAGGGCTGCAGGATGCGGTCGGTGTTGCTGCGGCGGCCGCGCGGGCTTCCGTTGATGGCGAGAATCTTCATGATTCTTCCTCCAGGTTTCGGATATGGCGGATGGTCTCCTCGGCCCACTCCAGCGCGGCGCGGGTGAGCCGGACGCCGTAGTCCAACGTGAGGGCCCAGAAGAAGACCTCGCGCGGGGAGCGGACCGCCTCAGCATAGTGGGCGGCCTGCTGGGGAATCCGCGCGTATTCCTCCAGCCGTGCCCGCAGCCCGGCGGCATACCCCTCTAACAGGGCAACGGCCTCTTCGTCGGCCAACTGCCCGGCGAAGAAGACCTTGACCAGCAGGGGAACGCGCGGGTCCTCCGGGTCGGACGGCGCACGCAGCCAGCGGCGCAGTTCCTCCCGCCCCGCGTCGGTGAGGTGGTAGACCTTGCGGTTGGGGCGGTCCTCCTGCGGGACGACCTCCACCGTCACCCAGCCGCGACGGGTGAGTTCCTTCAGCGTCCGGTAAATCTGGGCCTGGTCGGCGGGCCAGAAGTGCCGCACGGACGTGTCAAAGGCTTTCTTCAGGTCGTAGCCGGTCATCGGGGCGTAGTTCAGGAAGCCGAGGATGGCATGTTCCAGGGACATCGCGCCTCCGGTTTGGATGACTTGTCTAATATATGACCAGTCATATAATACCACAGGGCGCGGTTTTTGTCAAGTCGCTCTGGTTGTAGGACAACTGCGAGCAGTTGTCCTACACGGGACAGGCTGAAGCCTGGGCTACAGGCGGGCTATCAGGGGGAAGCGAGGGGAAGGTGAGAGGCGTCGTTCAGGGCGATGAGGGCAGGTTGACCGTCTTCCACCCGGACCCGCGTGAGGGTGCAGTGGCCCAGTTCATACCCCCACCACTGGCTCATCTGCTCCGGTAGCAGGCAGGCCAGCATCGCCCGCAGGGTCCCGCCGTGAGCCACAATCAGGACGGTGCCCTGGGAATGGCGGGCGAGGATGTCCCGGCAGGTCGCCTCCACCCGGCGGAAGAACCCGGACCGGCTCTCCCCTCCGGGCCAGGTGAACTCCACGTTCATCCGGTCCCGCCAGCGCTCGTAGAGGTCGGGGTAGAGGGTCTTCATCTCCTCCAGGGTCACTCCGTCCATATCGCCGAAATTGATCTCCCGCAGGCCGTCCAGCGGGACGGGGTCCAGCCCCACCGCCTGCCCGATGACCTCTGCGGTCCGGCGGGCGCGGGGCAGGGGACTGGTGTAGAGGGCGACGGCGTCGTTCACCTCGGCGGCCAGGCGGCGGGCGACGGCCTCCGCCTGGGCCAGCCCCCGGTCGGTCAGCGGCGTGTCGTTCCAGCCCACCCAGCGCCGCTGGACATTGGCAACGGTCTCGGCATGACGGATGAGGATCAGTTGGAGCGCCATGTCAACCTGCCTGTCCCCGCCGATAGAAGTCGCACTCATCCCTCAGGACGCAACGTCCGCATTCGGGGTTGCGGGGATGGCAGACGTCCCGCCCCAGCGCGATGAGGTTCAGGTGAAGGGGATAGTAGAGGTCCGGGGGGATGAGGTCTTCCAGCAGGGTATGGGCCTGTTCCCGCGTGGCCCGCGCCGGGATCAGTCCCAGCCGTCGGCATACCCGATGGATGTGGGTGTCCACGGGGAACGCGGGGCGGCCGAAGGCGAAGAGAAGGACAATCGCTGCCGTCTTGGGGCCGATGCCGGGGATGGAGAGCAGCCAGGCCCGCGCCGTCTCCAGCGGCATATCGGCCAGAAAATCCAGGGAGAACTCCCCCCGTTCGGCCCAGATCCGCCGCAGCGTCTCCTGGATGCGCGGGGCCTTGGTGGGCGCCAGTCCCGCCGGACGAATCGCCGCGATCACGTCTTCCAGCGGGGCGTCCCGGACGGCCTCCCAGGTGGGGAACCGCTCCCGCAACCGCTCGTACGCCCGGTCCCGATTGCGGTCGTTGGTGTTCTGGGAGAGGATGGTAGAGACGAGGACCGCCACGGGGTCGCGCGGCGTCCATTGGGGCTCGCCGTACTCCGCCGCCAGTCGCCGGTGGATGCGAAGAATCCGGTCGGTCATAGTTGTACCCGGCGCGGGTGGACCCGACAGTGCTCCGCCTCCACGATGGCCGCAATCTGGGCCACCGTGCGGTCCAGTTCTCCCTCCCGGTTGACGACCACGTAGTCAAACTCCTGCATACGGCTCATCTCCCACTCAATCTTCCCCACCCGCTCGGCCAATTGCTCCGGCGTCTCTGTGCCCCGTCCCTTTAGGCGGCGCACCAGTTCGTCCTTTGATTCAGCGGTCAGGAAGATGAGCACCGCCTCAGGAGCCAGTCGGCGGATGGTCGCCGCGCCCTGGACGTCCACCCGCATGATGACGTCTTTGCCCGATGCGAAGGCGTCCCGGACCTGCTGTTTGGGGACCCCTTTGTGCTCTCCGTAGACGACCGCGTGCTCCAGCAGTTCCCCTTCCCGCTCCAGCCGCAGGAACTCCTCGGTGGAGAGGAAGAAGTAGTCCACGCCGTGGACCTCGCCGGGGCGCGGGGGGCGGTCCGTGGCCGTGACGACGAAGTGGAAAGGGTAACCCAACTCCTTCATCCGCCGCAGGACGGAGTCCTTCCCGACCCCGGCGGGTCCTGAGATGACGATGAGCAGCGGGTAGCGGGGGGGCGTCCAGGTCATCTTGCATTCCTCCTTGAGGAAGGTATAATTGCTCCTTGCAGTCACTACCTGCACCATGTGTGGCGCAGGCTGTTCGCCTGCGCTGGCGGCCTGCGCTACATCACGAGATCACCCGGAGGGAACGGAGATGCCCGTATACGAGTACCGATGCCACGACTGTCGTCGTCGCGTTTCCATATTTTGGCGGACGTTCTCCGAAGCCCAGAGCGGGACGCCGGTCTGTCCCCACTGCGGGGGCACGAATCTGACCCGCCTCATCTCCCGCGTGCGGGTGGTCCGCTCCGAGGAGAGCCGCCTGGAGTCGCTGGCCGACGATTCTTTCCTCTCCGACTTTGACGAAAAGGACCCCCGCTCGCTGGCGCGCATGATGCGCCGGATGGCCGACGAAGTGGGAGAAGACCTGGGGCCGGAGTTTGAGGAAGTTGTCGGACGGCTGGAGGCAGGGGAGAGCCCCGAGGAGATAGAGAAGGCCATGCCGGAACTGATGGGGGAGGAAGGCGGGGAAGCGGACATCGGCGAGGAGTTATAACGTCGGAGGGGTATGTCCCGTCCAGCGTGCCTGCAGGAGGGCGCGCAGGTCCGCCTGCACTGCATCCACGGGACGGGCGGCGTCCACCACAATCCACCGCTGGGGCTCCAGGCCGGCCAGTTCCAGATAGCCGGTCCGCACCCGGCGGTGGAAATCCACTGTCTCCTGATCCAGACGGTTCCACTCTCCCCCGCCCGCCCGGCGGCGGGCCAGTCCCTCTTCGGGGGAAATGTCCAGGCAGAAGGTCAGGTCGGGGGTCAGGCCGCCGGTCGCCAGGTAGAGGACCAGCCGGAGCGCGTCCAGGTCCAGTCCCCGCCCGTAGCCCTGGTAGGCCAGGGTACTGTCGGCGTAGCGGTCGCAGAGGACGGTCTGTCCGGCGGCCAGCGCCGGGCGGATAATCTCGGCCACCAACTGAGCGCGCGCGGCGCAGTACAGGAAGACCTCCGTCCAGGGGGACATGCCGGTATGGGCCGGGTCGTGGAGAACTTCCCGAATCCGTTCCCCGATGGTTGTCCCTCCCGGCTCCCGGACCAGGACGACGGGATGGCCCTCTTCCTGCAGCCAATGGGCCAGCAGGCGGGCCTGGGTCGTCTTCCCGCTACCGTCGGGCCCCTCCAGCGTGATGAACAACGGTACCTCCGCAGAAAACGGCGGCAAAACCACCGCCGCGACATCACCTTCGGTATAACCAGACGGTCTCCTCCCGAAGGCGGCGCGGCAGGTTCTCCCACTCCTCCGGGGTGTAGACCAGAACGTCCACCGGCACTGGCAGTTCCGTGAGGTCCCATTCGGCGGCTCGCCGTTCTGGGGACGCTGTTGCTCTTTCCACCAAAATCACCACATCCAGGTCGCTCCCCACTCCCCAGTCTCCCCGGCTGTATGACCCGCAGTATCCGATACCCACGACATCGGGGCGCCGGACCGTCTCCGCCCACTGCCGGAGCGCCTCCAGGACCGTCGGGGCATCAGGCCATTTGAGCACGGACGAAGTCCACAATCTCACGGGCATACCGGATCGCCTCCTCGCTCTGGAGGGGGCCGTAGTGCTCAAAGGGGGCGCCTTCGGCGAAACTATTGGGGTAGCGGGGAGGGATGTAGAAACTATCCAGCAGCCGGGCCTTCTCTACCAGGGGAGCGGGGACGGCGACCTGGGGTGGAAGTTCCCGCAGGAGTCGGGCAACGACGTGCCCCCATGCTTCCTGTCCGTAATGCAGGTGGAGGGCCTTTACCGCTTTCTCGGCGGCCTGCTGGGCAGCGAAGCATGCCCATTCGTGCCGCCCCGCTCGCCGGGAATCCTCTGCCTGCTCCAGGTCCCGCTCCGCCTGGCGGAACCAGTCCTGTGCCCGCTGTACCATAAATGGCTTACCCTCTGGTGATCCGCACCCGTCGGTTCGGCTCTTCCCCCACCGAGTAAGAGGAAAGGCCGGCTTCCCGGGCCATTTCGTGTTGCTGGCGGCGGATGAACGCGTTCTGGGGGGAGAGTTCCACTTCATCCGCCTCCCCGTCCAGAATCCGCCGGATCGCGTGGTCCGCCTCCCGCAGGGCGGGTGTCAGCGGGCCGGGCAGGTGGTTCTCCGCCGCGATGTCGCTCAGGCAGGCCTCCATTTGTGCGACGGTATTGGCCCGCAGGACGTAGACGGGGATGCCCTTCCGCTCAGCGTCGGTGATCAGCCGGGGGCGCTTACGGAAGAAGCCTTTGGTGGTCACGAAGGCATCCGCCTGCCCCAGTTCATCCACCACGTAGACGGGGACCTGCATGCGGCGGGCGGCCCGTTCCAGCCGGTTGCGGGCGATACCGTAGGGGAAAATGCGCACTGGCTCCTGGATTTTGGGCCCCAGCGGCGCCGGAGAGGGAGCCGGAGACGGGGCGTCGGGGGATGGGCGCGCGCGGCCGCTCTCCCGCTCCTCCAGTGACGGTGGTTTCGCCTTCTCCACCCGAATCTCTCCGGACGCGTCCCGGTAGCGGAGTTCGGCCTGCAGGGGACGGCCCCGGAGCAGCGCGTCCACCGATTCGGCCACACTGTGGTGGATGAGCAGCCGCTGGCGGTCCTGGATTTCAATGAGAACGTCAAACGTCGGCGGCGCGCGACGCTCCAGGATGGTCTTCTGGGTACCCCGCCGACGCGCCTCCTCGTCCGAAAGGGTCACGCTCTCAATCCCCCCGACCAGGTCGGAGAGGGTGGGATTCAGCAGAAGGTTGTCCAGGGTGTTGCCGTGGGCGGTGGCGATGAGTTGGACGCCCCGTTCGGCGATGGTCCGCGCGGCCAGGGCTTCCAGTTCCCTCCCGATTTCGTCAATGATGATGACTTCGGGGTTGTGGTTCTCCACCGCCTCAATCATCACCTCGTGCTGGAGGGAGGGCATCTCCACCTGCATGCGGCGCGCGCGGCCAACGGCAGGATGGGGGATGTCGCCGTCGCCGCCGATTTCGTTGGACGTGTCCACAATGATGACCCGCTTCGTCTCCGCCAGGACCCGGGCGGCTTCCCGCAGCATGGTTGTCTTACCCACGCCGGGCCGGCCCAGGAGGAGGATGCTCTTGCCGCTCTCAATGATGTCCTGGATGATGGCGATGGTGCCGTAGACGGCCCGGCCGACCCGACAAGTCAGCCCGACGATGTCCCCTTTGCGGTTGCGGATGGCCGCGATGCGGTGGAGGGTACGGGCGATGCCGGCGCGGTTGTCGGCGTCAAATTCGCCCACCCGTTCCACCACATGCTGGATGTCTTCCCGGGTGACCTCCCGCTCGCTCAGCACCACCTCGCCGTCGGTGTAGCGGGCAGTGGGCACCCGGCCCAGGTCCAGAATCACCTCCAGCAACTCATCCCGCCGACCGATCTGCTGGATTCTCTCCCGCAGGTCTTCCGGCAGGACGTTCAGCAGCGCGTCCAGATCATCCGTAATGTGATTGTAATACCCCTTCTCCACGGTGCTCAGTTCTCTTCTCCCTCAGATTGGGCGGGCGGGAGCAGAGGGCCAGGCGGTACCCGCTCCCCGCGCCCGGTAACGAGGCCAATGCCGAACCGGCGCGCGGCCGCGTCGCAGGCCGCGTCCACCCGGAGCCCGTAGATATACACCAGATAAGGGCCGGGAACCCCATGTTGCGCCAGTCGTTGCCGGAAG
The DNA here is from genome assembly GCA_028276215.1 of Thermoflexus sp. GTDB lineage: Bacteria > Chloroflexota > Anaerolineae > B4-G1 > DUEL01 > SpSt-77. The sequence goes on from JAPYWT010000052.1 coordinate 9,460, forward strand.
CCCTCGGAGCGCATCCGGTTGGCCCAATCCTCTATCTCCCGGCGGCTCAGCCGGGTTTTTGCTTCCACCACAGCCCACAGGGCCTGACCGTCCCGGGCCGCGGGGATTGCCACATCTACTTCACCGTCCATCCGGACCTGTCGGGGTTCTTCCAGAATCTGATAGCCCTTTTGCTCCAGAAGAACCATAACCCAGTCTTCGGCCTCTTCCTCTACAGTCGCCCCGATGGTCCGTCGCAGGTTGTTGACCTCTACGGAGAGATGGTCCACTTTTTGGGCCAGCACATCCACCCGTTCATCCGTGCGCCGTTGGGCCTCCTCGCTGCGCCGTTGGGCCTCGGCCAGTTCCTCTACCCGTTGCTCCGTGCGCCGTTGGGCCTCCTCGCTGCGCCGTTGGGCCTCGGCCAGTT
>JAPYWT010000055.1 GCA_028276215.1 Thermoflexus sp.
GGGAAGCAAAATACCTTTTCGGCTATTGTCGGAGCAATTTGTTAAAACGCAACATGGGCAGGTTGCACCTGCCCCATTCGGGGGCAACCGCAAGGGTTGCCCCTACCTCCGCACCATCGGCAGATACACGCTGGCCCGGTGGGGCCGCAGGCCGACGGTCAGGCGGACCTCCTGATGGTCCATCCCCGGAGCGACCGCCACCGGCAGCCAGCGGGGGAGCCACCCCGGCGGCGTGGAGGGCCAGCCCTCCGGCACTGCCTCCAGCACGTATTCCCCCACCGGCAGGGTGGCCGTGAACTCCCACGACGTCCCCACCGTCGGCGAGACAGCATCCGCCCCCGCCGGGTCCAGCAGCCGGAGCGTCGCCGTCAACACGGGCTCATCCGCCCCCTGCACCCCATCCCCGTCCTCGTCCCCGAAGACCGCGTCCACCGTCAGGTGCAGAGTGCGCGTCAGGGTGACCGCCGCACAGACCTCCGGCGACCAGTCCCCCCGATTCCCCACCCGGTCCCACGCCCGCGCGCGGAAGCACCAGGTGCCCGTCCGGGGAACCGGATAGGTGCCGGTCGTCGTGGTGGTCAGCGTCAGCCAGGTCGCCCAGGCCCCGGCCCCTTCCCGGACCTGCACGTCGTAGAGCCAGATGCCGGCGGCATCGTCGGCCCCCTCCCAGGAGACGGTGACCGTGGGAGGCCGGGAGACCGTCACAGAGCGGACCGTGGCGGTGGGCGGGACGGTGTCCGTCTCTATGACCAGATACGGCTCCCCGCCGATAATGTAGTCGGAGGGGGAGGTGCCGTTGTTGGCCGTCGCGCCGGGGAGGGTGAGGGTGTAGACGCCGTTGGACGGGGTGATTGTGCGGGTGACGCCCCACCGGTCCACCAGCGTGGCGGTGGGGAGGGTCGCCGGGTAGGAGAAGACCGTCGTCGTTGGGACGTTGTTCCAGAGGACGCTGATTTTCCCCCGGGGCGTCCCCCAGAAGGTCACCCGCCGCACACCGCCGGAGTAGTTGACGCTGGTCACCATCGTCGGCGAGACCAGGTAGGTCGTCGCCACCTGGAAGGCGACGTAGGCCGGGCGGAGGGTGCGGTCGTCCCGCACCAGGCCGAAGAGTTCACCCATGCCGTAGTCAATCCCCTCATCACGACAATCCCCGTCCCGGTTCTTGTCGCAGTAATCGTCGTGGGCACGGAAGTAGAAATAGCGGGCAATTCCGGCGGCCCGCGCGTTGGCGTAGGACTGGATCACGTAGGCCGCCGCCTCGTCCATCGTGGCGGACCAGATGTAGGGAACGGTGGGGCTGATGACCGCCTCGTCGTCCCAGACCGGCGAGCCCGTCTCCGTAAGCCAGATAGGCCGGTCGGGGACAAACTCCCGCATCCCGCTCCGGATGACCTGGGTGACGTCGTAGATGCTGGAGGAGCGGTGGTAGAGGTGGACAGCCATCGCGTCAAAGAAATAGTTGTTCGCGGAGGCTTCGGGGTCGTTCTTCAGGGTGTTCAGCACCCAGCGGTAAAAGTTCGGCTTCTCGTAGTAGGCGATGCCGCCGAAGAGGACGGTGCAATCGGGACAGGCCGCCTTGACCGCCTGGTAGGCCACTTTGAGGAGCCGGGCGTAGTCGGTGGAGGTACCCGTCCAGAACCAGGAGAGGTCCGGCTCGTTCCAGACCTCCCAATGTTTGACCGAATCCCGGTAGCGGTAGGCAACCGTGTAGACGAAGCGGCCCCAGGTGTTGACAAAGGGGTCGCCGGGGGTCATCCAGTCGTTCCAGGGCTCGTAGAGGCCCCGGGGTGGGGTGGTCATACAGGGGGGAATACCGTCCATCGGGGTGACCGCCGGGTGGAGAACCGGGGCGTGCCGCAGAGAGGGCGAGAGGTCCAGCCGGAGCGATTCGGGGGTGGGGGTGCAGTTCCCCGTTGCGGCCCAGTTCGGCGTCCAGAGGAAAATGCCCAGGATGTTCATCCCTGCCGCGCGCAGGTCGCTCACCAGTTGGTCCTGGGCGGCAAAGTTCCACTCTCCCTCTCTGGGCTCCAGTTGGAGCCAGGAGAAGTCAAAGCGGTCCCACCGGGAGCCCGCCTGGAGCATCAGGGGGAGAAAGGGACGGCCCGGCACCTGGCCGAAGGGGTCGGGGTAGAAGGAGTAGCAGGTACCGGCGAAGCCGTCGGTGTCGGTCACCGGCGGGAGCGGGGTGACCGGGCCTGACTCTCCGGAAGCGGGCGGGGGCACCAGGGCAGCCGCCAGAGCCATCACCACTACGAGCATCCACCGGGCGCGCATATCTCTCCTTTGGAGTAGGGCAACTGCGAGCAGTTGCCCTACGATTTCCAGTATACCCGGCAGTGAGGAGAAAATCAAGGGGAGACCGCAAATCGTAACGGGGATGTAACGAAAAGAGGAACAGCGAGAAAGGACCGCATCACGGCCCGAAACGGCACTCCCCTGGCACTTTGTGCCTGACTACGAACGAACAAGATCAGAGCGCAGATAGGCCCCAGCCCGTCTCCCGCACCTCTCGCTTATTCGGATTCCCGGTATGCCACGCGTGCCAGCAGGATGCTCAAAATGTAGAGGACGACCAGGGGGATCATCACCAGCCCCATGTTGATGGGGTCGCCGGTGGGTGTCACCAGGGCCGCCAGGAGGGCAATCAGGAAGACCGCCACCCGCCAGTTGCGCAAGAGGTCGCGCGGGCCCACCAGGCGCACCTTCGCCAGGAAGAATATGAACAGAGGCATCTCAAAACTGATGCCCACCCAGAACATCAGGTTGGTCACAAAAGAGACGTAATTGGCCGGGCGGGGACGGGTGGGAATCGGAGCAAAACCCAGAAGAGCGGGAACCGCCGCAGGGAGCATCACAAAGTAGGCGAAAGCGGCACCTGCGATGAAAAGGAGGGTCGCGGCCGGGGCCAGCATGTAGACGTAACGCTTTTCATGGGGTTCAAGACCGGGGGTGATGAACTGCCAGACCTGATAGACAATAAACGGCATTGCCAGAAGGGCCCCACCCAGGAGAGCAACCTGCATGAAGACGCCGAGGTTTTCAGTAACCTCAATCGCCTCCAGTTTCTCCAGTCCACCCACCGGCCGGGCCATCCAGGCCAGAATCTGGTTGGTGAACAGGGCGCTGATCACAACACCGACAGCCAGCGCAATCAGGGCCCGCAGTAATCGCTGGCGGAGTTCCTCAATATGCTCCAGGAAGGACCTCGGCTCGTCGCCCCGCTTTTTCATCCGGCAAAGTCATCGGTGGGTTCCACGAGATCAGGAAGGGAGACCACCTGTTCCTGGAAGGCCCGAATCTCCTGCGCTACTTCCTGGAACGAACGGAGGGCCTCTGCGCCTTCCTGCTGCACTGCCTGGCTGTCCCGGGATACCTCCTGGAGGGTCGGCTGGAGGGCAGCGGTCGTTTCCTGTTGAATCGCCTGCACTTCCCGCATCACATCCCGCTGGACGGCGAGCCACTCCTGCCGGATGCGGGCAGCGAAGCGGCTGGCCTGCTGAGTCCACTCCACTGCTCGTTTCGGGCCGACCAGCAGGATGGCCAGCAGGATTAAAAAGACAAACTCCCCCGAACCGATGTTCAGAAAGTCCATGCCCTTTCCCCCTTGGGGCCGGGAGCAGGAGAGCGACCCTTTAAAAAGAAACGAAAAGCCAGTTACCTCAGGCTTTTGGTTCTTCTTTTGGCTCTTCCGACGCTTCCTGTTTACCCGAGAGCGCCTCCCGGAAGTTCCGGATTCCCTTTCCCAGGTCGGCGCCCAGTTTCTCCAGTCGCCCCACTCCGAAGAGGAGAAGGACGATGACCAGGATGATGATCCATTCCCAGCCACGAATCCAGCCCATGATTCACCTCATCACAAAGAGTTTCAGGGTATTGGGTGTACGGGGTGGATTTTGCGGCGGCCGCCCATGGCCCCCCGCCGCAAAATCCCATATTCTCCCCTCTGTCGGGGACATTTTACCACACAACGGATATTCGGCAAGCAGAAATGGGCCTGGAGGCCCGGCGCAGTGCGCGTTTACGGCGCAGCAGGGGTCGGGTCCGCCGAATCCGTCACAACCAGCCGGATTTCTCCCGGCTGTACCATGCCGCCGTACCGCCGCGCCCACTCCTCCGGATAACCGGGAGAAGAGACGTGCTGAAGTTCCTGCTCCAGTTGCTGCTGCCGGTCCTGCTCATACTGAATCTGGGCCTGGAGTTCCGCTTCGGTCGCCAGGAGATGGCGCAGATGGACAATCTGCCTCCAGATGCCGAGGCCGCTCAGCCCGGCCACCGCCAGAACGACCAGGATAGCCCCCAGAATCAGCCACCGTTGCATCCCGCTGCTCCTCCCGGTCACTTGGCTCCTTTCTGACGTCCACTTGCGGGAGAGAAAGGTATTACCTACCACATAAGGGCACAAAGGACTCACGAAGGACACAAAGTTTAGCAGTTAGTGGTCAGGGGTTAGCGGTTAGTGGTTAGGGGTTAGGGGTTAGAAAAAGGGCTGATCCCTGACGGCTGACCCCTGACGGCTGAAATTGTGCGGCCTTCGTGTCCCTTCGGGCCGAGCCCTCAGGGCGAGGCCTTCGTGGTTTTTATACACCAAAATCCGTGATTGTCAACTCGCTAAGGGTGACCAAACCGCCGGAGCAGAATTTCCTCCAGCGTCGGCCGGCCGATAACCTGCAGTTCGTAGCGGACCCGGTCCACCGGATAGCGCACTTTCAGCAGGCGGCGGATGTCCACGGGCGTCGCCGCCAGGACCAGGTCGCAGGGCGTGGCGTTGATGGTCTCCTCCAGGTCGCGGATTTGCTCATCGCCGTAGCCCATGGCCGGCAGGAGTGGCCCGATGTGCGGGTACTTCCGGAAGGTCTCGGCGATGGAGCGGACGGCGTAGGGGCGAGGGTCCACCAGTTCGGCGGCACCAAAGCGGCGGGCGGCCGTCACGCCGGCACCGTAGGCCATTTCGCCGTGGGTCAATGTGGGCCCGTCCTCTATCACCAGCACCCGCCGGCCCTGGATGGTCCCCGGGTCCTCCACAAAAATGGGCGACGCGGCCTCCACCACAATGGCCTGAGGGTTCACCTCCTGGATGTTCCGCCGCACCTGGGCGATGCCGTCCGGGTCGGCGGTATCCACCTTGTTGATGACCACCACATCGGCGGCCCGCAGGTTGGCCTCCCCGGGGTGGTAGCGGACCTCGTGCCCGGGCCGATGGGGGTCGGCCACAACGATGTGCAGGTCCGGGCGGAAGAAGGGCAGGTCGTTGTTGCCCCCATCCCAGACGACGATGTCGGCCTCCTCCTCGGCCTGCCGCAGGATGCGCTCGTAGTCCACCCCGGCGTAGACGACCACCCCCCGGTCTATGTGGGGCTCGTACTCCTCCCGCTCCTCAATGGTACATCGGTAGCGGTCCAGGTCCTCGTAGGTGGCAAAGCGCTGGACAACCTGGGCGGTCAGGTCGCCGTAGGGCATAGGGTGGCGGACGACGACGACCCGGTGGCCCATTCGCCGCAGGACATCGCAGACGTGACGGGTGGTCTGGCTCTTGCCACTCCCGGTGCGCACCGCGCAGACGGCGACCACCGGCTTGCGGCTGGTCAGCATCGTGGAGCCGGTCCCCATCAGGCGAAAATCGGCCCCAGCCACCAGAGCCTGCGACGCCTTGTGCATCACGTATTCGTGGGAGACGTCCGAGTAAGCAAAGACCACCTGGTCCACCTGATACCGGCGGACCAGTTCGGTCAGTTCCTCTTCAGGGTAGATGGGAATCCCTTCAGGGTACAGGTGCCCTGCCAGTTCGGGCGGGTAGCGACGTCCCTCAATATTGGGAATCTGGGTCGCCGTAAAAGCGACAACCTGATAGTCGGGATTATCCCGAAAGTAGACGTTGAAGTTATGGAAGTCGCGCCCGGCGGCGCCCATGATGATGACTCGTTTCGGCATGCAATCTCTCCTTATCTCTGACGTTGTTTCGGTCGGTTCGGAGGTGGGGAATTCTCCTGAATCCGACGGGCGATTTCTTTCCTCAACGGTGCCAGTGCTCCCAGTACACCGTTGACGAAGCGAGGGGTACTATCGGAGCCGAACGTCTTGCCCAGTTCTATCGCCTCATTAATCGCCACTTTGATGGGGGTCCGGCTGTCCTGGGCAAGTTCGTAGAGGGCCATACGGAGAATGTTGCGGTCCACAATGGCCACCTGCTCCAGCGGCCATTCGGGAGCCTGTTTCTGGATGTAGGCGTCCAGAACGGCCCGATGATGGAGGACGCCGTAGATGAGCCAGCGAGCGAACTTCACCGCCGGTTCGGGCAGGGGCGTTTCCTCCAGCCGGTACTGGATCACCCGCTCCGGGGGGTGATGGGTACAGTCTATTTCGTAAAGAGCCTGCAGGGCGACGGTGCGCGCGAGTCGGCGAACCCCCACCGCTCCTCCCTGAAATGAAATTGGCGGGAACAGGGCAGGCCCTGCCCCTACCTTATCGGGACGCGGGGGCCACGTCCTCAATGTAAACGTTGACTGCCTCCACGTCCAGCCCGACCATGTCCTGAATGGCCCGGGTGACTTCGGTCTGGACCTGACGTCCCAGGGCCAGCATGTTGTAGCCTGCTTCCACAACCAGGTAGATGTCCACCAGTACGGACCCGTTCCGAAGGGTGATCCGTACCCCGTCTTTTCCTCCCAGGAGTCGGGATTTGGGGACCGATGCGATACGGACCACGCCCGGGACAGCCAGCGCGGTCAGGCGGGCAATGGTCTCCAGGACCTCCGGGTCCACGGTGATGCGGCCAAGAGCGGGAATTTCCTCCACAATGGGCCTCCACTCGTCAGCAATCGGGGTCATCCGGACATCACCAGCCCGCCGTCTACGGGCAGGACGGCGCCGGTGATGAACGACGCCTCATCGGAAGCCAGGAAGGCCACGGCATACGCGATGTCCTCCGGACGCCCCGCCCGTCCCAGGGGGGTGCGGCGGATGGCCTCCTGGCGCAGTTCTTCGGGCAGATCAGCCGTCAGGTCGGTGGGGATGTAGCCCGGTGCGACGACGTTGACCGTGATGCCGCGCGGGCCCAGTTCTTTGGCCAGGCTCTTGGAGAAGCCGATGACGCCCGCTTTGGCAGCGGCGTAGTTGGTCTGCCCGCCCTGCCCGGCGATGCCGACGACCGAGGAGATGTTGATGATGCGGCCGGAGCGCTGGCGGATCATCGGGCGGGCGGCCGCCTTGCAGGTGTGGAACAGGCTGGTGAGGTCCACCCGCAGGACGGTCTCCCAGTCCTCCTGGCTCATCATCAGGATAAGGCGGTCCCGGGTGACGCCGGCGTTGTTGACCAGGATGTCTATGCGGCCGTAGGTGTCCAGGGCGGCCTGGATGAGGGCCTGGGCCTGGGCGGGGTCGGAGACGTCGGCCTGGACGGCGGTGGCCTCTCCGCCCTCGGCGCGGATAGCGGCGACGACTTCTTCAGCGGCGTCGGCGCTGCGCTGGTAGTTCACGATGACCCGGGCGCCCCGGCGGGCCAGTTCTATGGCAATGGCCCGCCCGATGCCCCGGGAGGCCCCGGTGACCACGGCGACTTTTCCGTCCAGTGAGTGGGTCATCTTCTCTCCTGCACTACAGGTTTCGATATGCTTCTCCACGCGGCGCAATTTTTACAACCAGGACCATCTTGTTTGTCCGATCCAGGATGTAGACGATGCGCCAATCGCCGACCCGAATGCGATACAGGTCCGAGTGTCCAGATAGTTTCTTGCTTCCTGAGGGTACAGGATTCTCTTCCAGAGTTTGCAGCACGTGATCTACCCGGTGCAGAATGCTGCGTGGCAGTCGTCGGATTGCTTTTTCTGCCTGCCGGGTCAGAACAACGTTCCAGAGGCCTTCCTCAGCCATCCAGTAACCCTTCTCGGACCAGTTCAGCGCGGATTTCCCGCCAGGGACGGGCGGCCCCGGTTTGCCGGTAAGATTCGTAGGCGCCGATCGCGTCCAGGGTGTCCCGGAGGTCTTCCAGTTCGGCCAGCAGGCTGTTCCAGGTCTCCGGCTCCACCATCACGGCTGCGGCGATGTCATCGCGCGTCAGGACCACCGGGCCTTTCCGAAGATGCTCCAGAATGGTCAGCATCCGGGTTTGCAGTTCTCGCAGCGGAACAATTTCCGGCACCATCCCCACAGGCATAGGGCTACCTCCTCGTTTTCATCGGCCTTTCCCAGGGATACCACCGCATTCTTACACCCCCAGGACCTGAGCGACGGTCAGGCCGTGGACGGAGGCGTCAATCCGGCGCAGAAGGCCAGTGAGGACATCCCCCGGGCCCACCTCCACAAAGCGAGCGATGCCCCGGCGAATCATCTGCTGTACAGAACCCCGCCAGCGGACCGGAGAGGTCAATTGGCGGACCAGGGCCTCCCGGATAGACTCCGGCTCCTCCAGCACATCGGCAGTGGCGTTGGCGATGAAGGGGATGCGGGGCCGGTGGAGGGGAACCTTTTCCAGCGCGTGGCGGAATGCGGCGGCCGCTTCGGCCATCAGCGGGGAGTGGGCGGCGATGCTCACGGCCAGCCGGACCACCCGTCGGGCCCCGGCGGCCTGCATAGCCTCCATCCCGGCCACCAGCGCCGCCTCGTCCCCTGAGATGACAACCTGACCCGGGCAGTTGTCGTTGGCGACGCCCACGTAGCCACCGGTCTCCCGCGAGACGCGCTCACAGATGGCCGCGACCTCCTCTGCATCCAGCCCCAGAACGGCGGCCATACCGCCCGGTCGGCGAGCCCCGGCCTCTTTCATCAGCCGTCCCCGTTCCTGCACCAGCAGCAGCGCATCCTCAAACGTCAGCGCGTGGGCCGACACCAGCGCGGTGAATTCCCCCAGGCTGTGCCCGGCGACGCAGGCGGGGCTCTCCCCCATCTCCTCCAGCACCCGCAGGGCAGCAACGCTGGCGGTCAGAATGGCCGGCTGAGCATTGGCGGTATCGTTCAACGCCTCCGCCGGTCCCTCAAAGCAGAGACGGGAGAGGGGAAAGCCCAGGACCTCGTCGGCGCGGGCGAAAATCCGGGCCGCAACGGGGAACCGTTCGGCCAACTCTTTCCCCATCCCCACCCGCTGGGACCCCTGTCCGGGGAACTGGAAAGCAGGTCGGTTATTCATCGCAAAAAGAAAAAACACCCATCGGTGGCTGAAGGCGCGCCGAATGGCCGCTGTTTTGGGGTTACTTCTTGCTCTTCTTTTCTTTTTCCTTCGGGGTGAACACCTGACGGCCCCGATAGGTGCCGCAGTTAGGGCAGGCGTGGTACGGCAGCATCGGCTCCTTGCACTTCGGGCAAATGAGCAGCGAGGGCAGGGTCAGGGCCAGATGGCTGCGCCTCCGATCCCGCCGCCCTTTGGACGTTTTCCGCTTGGGAACTGGTGGCATTGCTCACTCCTTCTCCGTGAAATTTCCGCCAGAGGCGGACGCCGCTATTATAGGTTGAAGCGGCAAACCTGTCAAGGCGACGCGTTCTGCTTTGCAAAAACGGCCAATTGGTGTTATACTTTTACTCCGGAGGAGAACGATGGTGCGTCCATTGACGACCAGTAGCGCGACCATATTCCGGGCACAGTCCGAAGAGCGCTTTGCGCGGATAGAGGCGGCGCTGGAACGGCTGGCGGAGGCGCAGGCCCGCACGGAGGTGGAATTCCGTGAATACCGGGAGCGGTCGGAGGAGCGCCTGGCGCGGATAGAGGCGACGCTGGACCGATTGGCAGAGGCGCAGGCTCAGACAGAGGCCCAGATGCGGGCGCTGGCAGAGGCGCAGGCCCGGACGGAGGCAGAGTTCCGCGAATACCGGGAGCGGTCGGAGGAGCGCCTGGCGCGGATAGAGGCGACGCTG
>JAPYWT010000056.1 GCA_028276215.1 Thermoflexus sp.
TATTCGGAACGGTTGGGTTCCTGGGAGGCCAGGGCCTCCTCCATCCCGGCGAAGAAGGCCTGCCGCCCCTGCTCCGTCAGATGGTAGACACTGCGCTCTGGCCCCTCACCGCGCGCGCGGGTCTCCAGCACCAGCCCCCGGCGGTGGAGTTTGGAGAGGGAGTAGTAGATGGCCGCCGGGCTGACGGCCAGCCACAGGTCCACATCCGCCGCGCGGATTTGCTGGAGAATCTCGTAGCCGTGCATCGGCCGGTCCAGCAGCAGCCCCAGGACCAGCAGGTCGTTCCGGGTGAGCCCCGCCGTTTCTTCCATAGACCCTCCGCACCCCGTTTTCGGCCAGTCCCGCCTGACCGTCAATAGTAATTATACCGTAACTGCCTGCCCAAGAACCGTTTCATAAAAACCACGTAACTATTCAGGCTTCCTCACCCCACCCCCGCCGCCTGCGGCGGCAGCGGCGAAGCCGCTGGGGGAGGGGTGAGGCTGAACAGTTACAAAACCACGAAGGACACGAAGGCCGCACAAAGGGCACGAAGGATGATATTTTATCCCTTTGTGTACTTCGTGAGTACTTTGTGCCCTTCGTGGTAGGTAATTACATTATACCACCATTCTGTGGAAGTCCAAGTTGAACTTGACAGGAAAATATTCTGTGGTATAATCAGGGCGGTAGTTTCTGGATAGACTATTCAGTACTGAATACCTCCGGAGGCTTCTGATGGAGATTCCTCGTCTCTCCCGCCGCCGTTTTCTGGGCCTGACGGCCGCCGCGGGCGTCGCGGCCGTCCTGGGCGTGCCCCTGCTGAAGAGAGAGGCCTCTCTGGCCCAGGAGCGCCCGAAGGCCCGCTACGCCCTCATCATAGACACCACCAAATGCACGGGCTGCGGGGCCTGCATAGAGGCCTGCCGCCTGCGCAACCACCTGCCCGAAGGGGTCAGTTACATCCGCCGCATCGTGAAGGGGAACGAGCGCAACCCCCGGTTTCTGATGATCCAGTGCCAGCACTGCGCCAACCCGCCCTGCGCCACCGTCTGCCCCACCCACGCCACCTACCGGCGGGAGGACGGTGTGGTGCTGATTGACGAGCGGCTCTGCGTGGGCTGCAAGTACTGCATGCAGGCCTGCCCCTACCAGGCGCGCATCTTTGATGAGGAGCGGGGCGTGGCGGATAAGTGCTGGCTCTGCCTCCCCTGGGTCCTGGGCGGCGGGCTTCCGGCCTGCGTGGAGGCCTGCATCCCCGGCGCCCGCCTCTTCGGCCGCGCCGACGACCCCCAGAGCGAGGTGGCCCAACTCATCGCCTCGGGGCGGGCCAAACCCCTCCACCCCGAGTTTGGCACTGACCCGTCCATCCTGTTCTACGTAATAGAAGAAGAGTGAGGTGTGCGATGCAGACGGCATGGGGCTGGCTTCCGGCGATTTACCTCTTCCTGGGCGGTATGGGCGCGGGCGCGCTGCTGGTCGCCGCCGCCTTTGAGTTCTACGGCAAACGGTACCAGTACGACTTCTGCCCCACTGCCCTGGTGGGCGCCACCGTCCCTGGCCCGCTGGTCATCCTGGGCACCCTTCTGCTCATCTTTGACCTGGGGGCCGGCCGGCGGGAGCCCTGGCGCATCTTCTACATGTTCACCCACTTCTCCTCCGTGATGACCTGGGGCGTCTGGCTGCTCACCCTCTTCATCCCCGTCTCCCTGATCTACGGCTTTCTGGAGATTCTGGACGCTTTCCCGGCGGCCCGTCAGTGGCTGCGGACCCGCCGCTGGCTGCGCTGGACGGCCTTTCTCTGGAACCTTCCCCTCCGCCGGACCAAGCGGGTCTTTGCCGGAATCGGGTCCGTCCTGGCCGTGGGCGTCGCGATTTATACCGGCATCCTGCTGAGCGCGGTCGGCCCGGCCATCCCCTTCTGGTCCACCCGGGTCCTGCCCTTCATCCCCATCCCGATGATGCCGGTTCTCTTCCTGGTCTCCGCCCTCTCCACCGGGATGGGGCTGACGGTGGACCTGGTGGCGACGCTGGCCATCGGCCCCATGGAGCAGCGGGTGAAGAGTTTGCCGTGGATCCACATGGCCTTTATCGGCGTGGAGACGCTTCTGCTGGGGATGCTCCTCATCACCGCGCTGGTGAATGGCGGCTCGGCGGCCCAATCGGCCCGGGAGATCATCGCGGGCACCCACGCCGTTGTCTTCTGGGTGCTCATCGTCCTGCCCGGCTTCATCTTCCCCTTCGTCGTCCACGCCTACGCGGCCGGGCTGGGACGCCACTCCCTGGTCTCCGGCGTGGGCTCCGGGGTCGGCATCGTCGTCGCCGGCCTCTTCCTGCGCTACCTGATCCTGGTCAGCGGCATCCCGGCCGCGCTGTAAGGAGGACCCGATGTTGCCTTCCCACTGGCCCAAATGGACCGTCATTCTCATTGGACTGGCGCTGGCGGTCTTTACCATCCTGCTGGCGCTGGTGCTGGAGCCGGCGGCGCAGGCGCTGATGCCCCGGCCCACCCCGACAGCCACCCTGCCGGCCCTTCATTACGCCGCTCCCCAGTCCCGGGAGTGCATCCTCTGCCACACCAACCAGGAGATGCTCCGCCAGACGGTCACCGATGCGGCGGAACTGGAACGGCTCTGGATTGACCCGGCGGACGTCCTCTCCACCCACGGGCGGCTGGGATGCGTGACCTGCCATCGGGGGACCGGCGGCACGACCGATCTGGCCGTCGCTCACCAGGGACTGGTGAAGGACCCGACCCTGCACTTTGAACAGGACTGCCTCCTCTGCCACCGGAACCTGCCCGATGAAATCCCCGGCGACCGGCTGCGCACGCCGCACTCCTCCGTCGTCCACGGCCTGGCCCAGGGGGTGACCTGCAGCGACTGTCACGGCGGCGTCGGCCACGGCTTTGACCCCGTGTCCGGCCAGGTCATCTGCTCTATGAACGTTTGCGTGGACTGCCACAAGACCCGCAACCTGCCGGCGGAACTGCAGGACTGCAATGCCTGCCACATCGGCCCCCACGACGTGGCGGCGGTGCTCTCCTGCAGTGACTGCCATACCTCCACCCAGCGCTGGAACGAGATTCACCTGGCGGTCCACCCGGTGGAACTGACGGGCTGGCACGCTCAGATAGACTGCTTTGACTGCCACGACTGGCCCAACTTCGGCGGCCTCCGCTACGTCTGCAGCGACTGCCACAAGCGCCCCCACGCGTTCGGGGACGACAACTGCGAGCGCTGCCACACCCCGGAGGGGTGGAATAAGTAGAACCCGGGGCTTTTGCGGCGGCGGGCCTCAGCCGTCGCCGCAAAAATCCCATATCCCAAAAATCCAAACTTCAGGAGGAGACAACAAATGAAACGCACACTCTACCCGATTCTGCTCGCTCTCACCATCGTCGCGACCCTGCTGGCGGGCTGCGCGAAGCCCACGCCGGTCCCGCCCACCGCGACCCCGGTGCCGCCGACGGCCACCCCGGTCCCGCCGACGGCCACCCCGGTGCCGCCCACGCCCACCGAGGCGCCCAAAGTGGACGAGTTCACCGTCCTGGCGAACTACATCTCCGAAAAGTTTGCCCAGTGGACCCCGGTGGTGACCGCCGACGAAGTCTACGAGAACCTGACCGACGGCGATCCCTCCAACGACCCCTTCATCATTGACGTCCGCAAGCCGGAGGACTACGCCAAGGGGCACATCCAGGGCGCCTACAACATTTTCTGGAAGGACATCGTCAAGGAGGAGTACCTCTCCAAACTGCCTAAGGACCGCAAGATTGTAACCTATTGCTACACCGGCCACACCGGAGAGGTAGCAGCCACCATCCTGATGCTCCTGGGCTACGACGCGGTCAATATGAAGTTCGGTTTTATGGGCTGGTCAAAGAACGATGAAGCCCTGGCGCAGCCGCGTTTCACCGGGCCTGCTGGCTACCCGGTGGAGACGGAGCCGCATCCGTTGACCGAAACCTACGCTCCGCCGTCCTGGGAGACCGGTCAGACGGATCCGGCGGCGATCGTTCTGGCCCGTGCCCAGGCGCTGATTCCCAACTGGAACCCGGTCATTACTGCAGAGGACCTTTATGAGAACCTGACCGACGGGGATGACGCCAACAATCCCTTCATCTTGAGCGTCCGCAAGCCGGAGGACTATGCCAAAGGGCATATCCAGGGTGCTTACAACGTCTTCTGGAAGGAAGTGGCGAAGCCGGAGAATCTGGCCCATTATCCTGCCGACAAGCCCATCGTGACCTACTGCTACACCGGGCATACTGGCGAGGCTGCGGCCACGGCCCTGCTCCTGCTGGGCTACAATGTGACCAACCTCAAGTACGGGATGATGGGCTGGACCGACAGCGACGAGGTGCTGGCTCAGCCCCGCTATGACGTCAAGACCGCCCCGGATTATCCCATTGAGACCGAGCCACACCCGTTGCCGTAGTGGATAAAGGGGAAGAACGTGCCAGGCACTTCGGAAGTGCCTGGCACGTTCAACTGACGATAGGAGGTGCTACGTGCGAAAGGGAATCTGGCTCTTTTTGGGTGGCCTGCTGGGGCTGATCCTGGTGGGCTGTCTCGCCCGGCCGGAGATCACCCCTCTGCCGCCCAGCCCGATGCTCCCCGCCGTCCCCACCCTCGCCGCCACGCCCGTGCCCCCCACAGAGACCCCCGTCCCGGCGGCGGATAGCAGCACCTGTATCGCCTGTCACACCGACGAGGAGACGCTGAAGGCACTGGCGGTGGAGCCGGAAAAGGCGGAACATCTCTCCGAAGGGGAAGGCTGAGGGGGCTCATTGCCTCCGTTGGAGGCATGGGAGAAAGTCTTCCTGGATGACCAGGCCCTGGGCAAAGTGCACGCCGACCTGGGCTGCATCGCCTGCCACGGCGGCGTCGGCGGGACGACGGATAAAGAACAGGCCCACCAGGGCATCGTCCGCGACCCCGACCCGGCCCAGACCTGCGCGTCCTGCCACAAATCCATCGTGGGCACCTACCAGAACAGTCTGCATGTGACCCTGGCGGGGTACTACACCGTGCTCCGGGCCCGCAGCGACGAGGAGCACTGGCCTCAGTTGATGACCGCCTTTGACAACCACTGTGATAACTGCCACGCATCCTGCGGTCAGTGCCACGTGAGCCGACCCACGCTGAACGAGGGTGGCCTGCTGGCGAAGCACGAGTTCAAGAAACTCCCTCCGATGAACCTGACCTGCACCGGCTGCCACGGCACGCGGGTCAACGACGAGTACAAGGGCAAGAACCAGACCGCCGACGGCCAGAAGGTCCCGGCCGACGTCCACTTCAACCCCGGCGGTATGGCCTGCTTCACCTGCCACACTGGCGACCAGATGCACGGCGCGCTGGGGGTCTTCAACCACCGCTACGACGGTCCGCCGGACCCGTCCTGCACCCAGAAGGGATGCCACGAGAACATCGGCGGCCCGGACGATCAGGTGGAGTATCATACAAAGGTTCACCTGGAAAAACTCCAGTGCCAGGTCTGCCACGCCGAGCCCTACAAGCACTGCTACAACTGCCACGTCCAACTCTCCGATAAGGGTGTCCCTTACTTCAAGTCGGATCCCTCGGAGATTCTCTTCAAGATCGGGCGCAACCCCATCCAGAGCCCCGAACGGCCGTGGGAATACGTGGTGGTGCGGCACGTCCCGGTGGCGCGGGATACCTTCGCCTACTATGGGGAGAACCTGCTCCCCAACTTTGACGCGCGGGAGACCTGGACCTACGCCACACCGCACACCATCCAGCGGCGCACCCCGCAGACGGAGTCCTGCAACTCCTGCCACGGGAACGCGTCCCTGTTCCTGACCGAGGACTTCGTCCGCCAGCGGACGCCCGATGAAGTGGAAGCGAACCGGAACGTCATTGTCACGAAGGTTCCGGCGCGGATTCCATAGGCGGAAACGTTGCGGCGGGGGCCCGAGGCCCCCCCCCCCCAACGCGCGGTGTAGCGCAGGATTTATCTGCAAGTAGCGCAGGATTTATCCTGCAGGGACAGGATAAATCCTATGCTACGGGGCGGGTGTAGCGCAGGATTTATCTGCAGGTAGCGCAGGATTTATCCTGCAGGGATTTATCCTGCAGGTAGCGCGGGATTTATCCTGCACTGGATTTCTCCTGCATCAACCGCATCCCGTTCAGAATCACCAGCAGCGACACCCCCACATCGGCGAAGACCGCCATCCAGAGCGTCGCCACCCCGGCCACCGCCAGGGCCAGAAAGGCCGCCTTGGTCGCCAGAGAGAAGGCCACGTTCTGCCGGATGACCGCCGCCACCCGCCGGCCCAGACGCACCGCGCGGGGCAACCCCCAGAGGTCGTCCCCCATCAGCGCCACGTCGGCCGTCTCCAGCGCGACGTCGGAGCCCACGGCGCCCATGGCGATGCCCACGCTGGCCCGGGCCAGCGCCGGGGCGTCGTTCACCCCGTCGCCCACCATGGCCACCGTCCCATACCGCTCCAGCAGCGCCCCCACCGCCTCCACCTTCTGGTGGGGGAGCAACCCCGCCTGGAATTCGTCCACCCCCGCCGCCCGGGCCACCCGTTCCGCCACCGCCGGGTTGTCCCCCGTCAGCATCACCGTCCGCAGGATGCCCATCCCCTTCAGCGCGCGGATAACGGCTGGGGCCTCCGGGCGCAGAGTGTCTGCCACCACGCCGTAGGCGCGGCTGGCGCAGCAGACGTCCTCCACCACCACCGCCGTCCGCCCCCGCGCGGAGACGGCGTCTACCCGTCGGCAGAAATCGTCCTCCTCCGCCCGGCCCTCGTGGACGTAGGCGTGGCTGCCCACCCGGACGGCGTGACCGGCGACTTCCCCCTGGACTCCTCGCCCGGGCTGGCTCTCCACCCGCTGGGCCGGACCGTACCGGTCGGCGACGCCCAGTTCCTGCGCGGCGCGCACCACGGCGCGGGCCAGGGGGTGCCCGGAGCGGGCCTCCACTGCCGCCGCCTTCGCCAGCAGGTCCAGGCATTCCGGACACTCCTGGGGGCTCTCCCCGACGTGGTTGGCACACTGTCCCCCTACCAGCCGGGGCTCTCCCACCGTCAGCGTCCCGGTTTTATCCAGGGCGACGGCGCGCAGGCGGGCCAGTTCCTCCAGATGAAGGCCACCCTTGATCAGGATGCCGGCGCGGGCCGCCGCGGCCAGTCCGCTGACCACCGCCACGGGCGTGGAGATGACCAGCGCGCACGGGCAGGCGATGACCAGCAGCACCAGCGCGCGGTAGAGCCAGTCCGCCAGTCCGCCCAAACCCAGAAGTGGGGGGACCGTCGCCACCAGCGCCGCCCCGGCCACCACCGCCGGGGTGTAGACGGCGGCGAAACGGTCCACCAGCCGCTGGCTGGGGGCCCGTCGCTCCTGCGCCTCCTCCACCAGGTGGATGATCCGCGCCAGCGTGCTGTCGGACGCCGGGCGGGTGACCTCCACCGTCAGTGCGCCGGGGCCGTTCACCGTCCCGGCGTAGACTTCATCCCCAACTCCCTTCTCCACTGGCAGACTCTCGCCGGTAATGGGAGATTGGTCCACCGCCGAGTGGCCCTCCCGGACCCGTCCGTCGGCGGGGATGCGCTCGCCGGGGCGGATGAGGACGAGGTCCCCCACGGCCAGTGCCTCCACCGGTACCCGTTCCTCCCCCTGGGGCGTCCGGCGCGTGGCCTCCGGGGGGCGCAGGGCCATCAGCGCGCGGACGGCGCCCCGGGCCCGGTCCATCGTCAGGGCCTCCAGGAGTTCCCCCAGCGAGAACAGGAAGACGACGACGCTGCTCTCGGCGTACTCCCCCAGCGCCAGCGCGCCGATGACGGCGACGGTCATCAGGGCGTTCATGTCGGGGCGGCGGGTGGCGCGCAGGGTCCCCCAGCCGGCCCGGGCGACGGGGAACCCGCCGATGACGGTGGCGGCGATCAGCAACCCGTCCCGCAGCGGGGCGGGGGGGGGGGGGCCCCCCCAGCAGCAGGAGCCCGGCCAGCGCGGTGGGCCAGACGCGCGGGTGGCGGCGGAGCCAGTCCCGCCACCCCGCGCCGCCCCCGGTCGGAGTGGCGGGCAGGACCTGATAGCCCATCTGCCGGGCGACCGCCTGCACCTGCGGGAGCACCCGCTCCCCTTCCTCGGCCACCAGGCGCATCCGCCCGGTGGCGAAAGAGACCTCCGCCGAGCGCACTCCCGGCACGCCCAGGGCGGCCTTCTCCAGGTGGAGGGCGCAATCGGCGCAGTCCATCCCCTCCACCCGCAACAGTATCGTCTTCTTCGGGTTATTCTCCGGTTTCACCTTGTCTCTCCACTTTAGCCGATTGAAATCGTCCTCCCTGGGCACTTTGTGCCGGTTGTCGGCCTCCGCCGACAAGGGTTAGAGGTGACTGTCACGCCTTGTGCCTTATAGGTGACAGTCACCCTGGGTACTTCAGTCAGCGCTGAATCGTTGCCTCTCCAGAACGTGCTCCAGGGCGTCGCGATGGCGCGAATGGCGTCTCCACTCAATGAGACACGGATGAGCACGGGTCTTGCGGATCAACGGGAATCCGCACGGTGCCCATCCGTGTCCGGTTTGAACTGGAACTCTGATCTATCCCACAACCGCCGGGGGATGGACGCGGGCTCGCCGCCGGAGCACCAGGAAGGCGGTCACGCCGGCCACGGAAGCGACCGAGCCCGCGATGGCCGCTCCCACCAGCAGGATACGGCGCAGGCGATTGGCACGCTCCTGCCGCCGTCGGGCCGCTTCTACCAGTTCCGCCCGCAGGCTGCGGACATAGGCCAGGGACGGCTCCACGGGGACCAGCAGTTGCTGGAGCCGCTCACTGATCCGGACCAGGGTCGCTTCTTGCTCCTCCATCCTCTGTTCCTTCCAGGTTCTTCTTCAATTCCAGCAGGGTGCGGTGGTAAAGGGACTTGATGGCCCCCTCGCTTCGCCCCATAATGGCCCCAATCTGTGCGTTGGACATCCCTTCCACGAACTTGAGAATGAGCAGTTCCTGCCTTTCGGGAGAAAGACAACGGAAAGCCCGAATCAGTTGCTCCCGCTCTTCCTGCTCCTCCAATGCCCCCTGAGGGTCTCCCTCCGCCGCGTGCATCACCACGTGGTCCAGCGCCACCACTGGTCGCCGTCGCCGGTCGCGCTGCCAGTTGACGACGATGTTGTGGGCGATGCGGTAGAGCCAGGCGGCGAAGGGAAGTCCCCGCTCCTGATAGCGGGGGAGATGCTCCAGTGCCCGATAAAAGGTGCGCGCCGTCAGGTCTTCGGCGTCCTGGGGATTCCCCGTACGGTAATACAGGTAACGGTAAATCTGGGCGACGTACCGCTCGTAGAGCAGGCCAAAGGCCTCGGGGTCCCGTTTGGCCCGTTCTACCAGTTCCCTCTCGTCACCGGGGGGGCAGTCCGACCGGACAGTGCTTTCTTCTGTTAGTGAAAACACCGTTTCCCTCTCATGGTTGCGGCTCTTCGGCCCGTCGGATGACAGCCTGGATTTCGGGTTGAGAGAGGAAGCGAGAACGGAGGTCGGGGTCGCTCAGGGGGTCGGCAATTTGATGGATGAAATCGGCGGCGATGCGGAAGTGGATGCGGGCAATCTCGGGGTCATCGGTGGCCCTCCCCAGGGCCGCGTGGAGTTGCCAGAGCAACCAGCGGCTGGGGATGGCGTGGGCATGTCCCAGTGCAGCCTGCAGGACGCTCTGAGCCCTGGAGCGGTCCCCCCGGGCCAGATACGCCCGTCCCTGGAGCAACTGAGCCCGGGCCGCGTGCAGTTCGCTGTGGATGGCAGCGGCCTCGTCAGCCAGTTCTCCCGCAACGGCCAGTGCCCGTT
>JAPYWT010000239.1 GCA_028276215.1 Thermoflexus sp.
CCTTTGTCCCCCCTATCCCCTTGGCCTGCGGCCAGGGGAGAGGGGGGATTGAAGAGGGGTTTTGCGGCGGGCGGCTTTGCCGCCCGCTCCAAACCCTTATCGGGCCTTCTATGCCCC
Source organism: Thermoflexus sp. (assembly GCA_028276215.1). Lineage (GTDB taxonomy): Bacteria > Chloroflexota > Anaerolineae > B4-G1 > DUEL01 > SpSt-77. Next base: position 118 of record JAPYWT010000239.1, read on the forward strand.
CAGGGTTTCCCGATAGGCCTCCAGGGTGCGGCGGGCCGTCTGCTCCCAGGAGAACTGACCCGCCTGCTCCAGTGCCCGCTGACGCATCTCGGCGTGGAACGCCGCATCTTGCAACAGTTGCAGGAGCGCGCCCGCCATCCCTTCGGCGTCGTCCGGGGGGAGCAGGATGCCCGCCGTCCCCACCACCTCGGGGATAGAGGAGGTATCGCTGGCCACCACCGGTACCCCACAGGCCATCGCCTCCAGCACCGGCAGGCCGAACCCCTCGTACCGGGAGGGAAAGATGAAAGCAGCGGCGCCCCGATAGATGGCCGGTTTGTCGGCCTCGGATACCGGCCCGGTCCAGCGCACCCATTCGGGCCGCAGCCCTATCTCCCGGGCCTGCCGCCGGGGGTCCGGCGCGAAGGGGGTGTCTCTGGCGGGCAGCCGTCCGGCCAGGACCAGCGGACACTCATCCCCCAGCACCGGCCCGACCCAGGTGTACGTCTGGAGGGCCGTGGCGACGTTCTTGCGCACGTCAAAGCCGCCCAGGTACAGGACGTAGCGCGGGGGCAGGCCGTAACGGGCCCGCACCGCCTCGTCCTCCGGCCCGGGCTCCGGGCGGAAACCGGCATCCGCCGCCAGCGGGATGACCCGCACGCGCTCCGGAGGCACCCCCAGCAGGGTCAGCACGTCCTGCCGGGAGGCCTCCGAGTCCGTCAGGACCCGCGCCGCGCCGGGAGACGTCGCGCTCACCAGGGCGGTGTACAGCCGCACCAACGGGCCGCCCCGGTAGGCCCGCAGGCGCAACGGGATGAGGTCGTGGATGGTGACCACAACGGGGACAGGGGAAACCATCGGGGGGGCCCAGTAGGGGACATGCGCCACATCGGCACCGGCCTGCCGGACCATGCGGGGGAAGACGACCTGCTCAAAGATGACCTTGTAGAGATTCCCCCTCCGCCGGGGATGGAGGAGGACGATGTCCAGTGAGGGATCCAGCGCGGTCAGATGCCGGACCAGGCAACGGGTGTACTGCCCGCTGCCGGTTTCCGGCTGGTCCCAGAACCAGGCGTTGATGGCAACTCGCATCGGAGGGAGAAACGGGGTTTTGGGGGGGGGGGGGGCCCCCCCCCCCCCCCCCCCCCCAACCCCCCAACCCATCAGGCCGCCGGGGCTCCGGCGCGCGCCCGCTCCTGCTCCGCCCGTTCCTGCAACTGAGCCCGCAGGGTCCGGATGTCGCGCGGCACCAGGTAGGCCGCGGCGAAGAAGAAGAGGGCGCAGAGAATCCAGGTGGAGACGCAAATCCACAAAATCGCGTCGTGAAGGGTGTAGCGGTCGGCGATGATGCCCGCCAGGAGGGGCGCGGTGGCCGCGCCGGCCGACTCAATGAAGTACTGCACCGCCGCCGCCGTGCTGCGCACCTCGGGCAGGGTCACATCGTAGATGGACGAGGTGACGTTGGGCGCGGCGAAGGGGATGAAGAGCGCGGTGATGCAGAGCATGACCAGGAAGAGGAGTTGGTTCTCCGCCGGGATGCCCATCGTAATCCAGAGGAGAACGGCGCCGATGAGGACGGCGGTGGAGGCCACCAGCATCCGGCCGCGCGGCGTCCGCCGGAAGAAGAAGTCCCCCAGCGACCCACCGACCAGGTAGCCGGAAGCCAGCACCAGGACCGCCGGGGCCATCGTCATCAGGACCGCGTCGGAGGAGTAGCCGCGCTCCGTCTCCAGGTAGTAGAAGAACCAGTAGGTGATGGTGTTCCAGGGGAAGACGCCGAAGAAGCCCTGGATGAAGAGGAGAATCAGGCTGCGGATGCGGAAGAGCCCCAGCGCGGTCTTCCAGTTGAAGCGGTAGATGCCGATTTGCTCCAGGTCGGCCAGTTCCGGCTCGCTCCGGCCGCGCGGCATCTCCCGCACGCCGAAGAAGATGACCACGGCCAGGAGAATTCCCAAACTCCCGGTGATGTAGAAGACGCCCCGCCAGCCGATGACGTCCCGGAGCATCAGCGCCAGGATCATCCCCAGGAGGTAGCCGAGGGGACCGGTCAGTTGGAGAATCCCGTAGACCCGTCCCCGCACCCGGGGGCCGAAGTAGTCGGCGATGAGGCTGTAGAGGCCGGGGTAGGAGGAGTCGTCAATGCCGGTGGATGCGCGGGTGACCAGGAAGGTCCCGTAGTTGGGGGCGATGGCGTTCAGCCAGGTGGTGGAGCCCCAGATGAAGGACGCCAGCGCCAGCAGTTTGGAGCGGGCGTACCGGTCGTAGAGGTAGCCCCAGATGGGGTACAGGATGGCGCCGACAATCAGCGCGCCGGTGGAGACGGCGCCCATCTGCGTCTTGGTGATACCGAAGGTCCGCATGATGGGCTCGGTGAGGGGGCCGATGAGGAGTTTATCGGCCTGATGGAGGAGCATGAACATGAAGAATACGGCGACGACGAACCAGGCATAGCGAGAAGGTCGGGACATGGTTGCCTCCTGACAGGTCGCAAGGTTGAAGGGTCGCAAGTCGCAGGGCGTAGCACAGGCCGCCGGGCCTGCAGCGCAGGCTTGACAGCCTGCGCCACAGGCGTAGCGCAGGCCGCCGGGCCTACCAGGTTGTAGGACAACTGCTCGCAGTTGTCCTACAATTTGGCACACCCGCCGGACCGCCTGCGCTACGATGAGCCCAGCAGGCCCTCCACAATGGGATGGAAGCGGACGTAGCGGAAGGCCTCCCCGTAGGCGAAACCGGCCCGCTGCCCGATCTGGGCCGCCTCGGAGCGCAGGGCCCAGGCCATCGCGGCCGCCGGGTCCTCCACCATCGGCCCCAGCGTGGCTCCCAGGTCCAGCCCCGCCAGCCGGGCCTGCCGCACCACTTCCTCCACCAGGAAGCGCACCTGGCTCTTGTGTTCGGCCATCGCGGCGATTTTCTTCTCTATGGTGTCGGTGATGTCCACGATTTTGTTGGCCCCCGCCGGGTCGGGGGTGTAGAAGTACTTCTCCACCACGAAGTGCGGCTCCAGCCCCTCATCCATGTGCTCTGGATGGAAGAGGGGCAGGTGGCAGAAGTTGACCGCGTCTGAGGCGGCGCGGGCGACGGCCCGGTGGTCGGGGTGCACCTCGGCGATGTAGAGAGGGTCCTCGGCGATGACGACGTCCGGTTTGTACTGGCGGATGAGGCGGACGAACTGCTCCCGGAGCAACCCCGGCGGCAGCAGGGCCAACTCCAGGTCGGGGTGCTCCAGGAAGACCGGGGGCTCGGCGCCCAGGACGGCGGCCGCGCGGATGGCCTCCTCCCGGCGGATCGCGGCCAGGGTCTCCGCGTCGTACTCAAAGGAGCCCTTGTTGCCGCTGGACGCGATGACGATGATGACCCGCGCGCCCCCGGCGACCATTTTGGCGATGGTCCCCCCGGCGAAGACCTCCGCGTCGTCGGGGTGCGGGGTGAGAACTAAGACCGTTTTGGACATGTCGCTCCTTTCAGAGTTGGGCCCCTGTAGCGCAGGCCGTCGGCCTGTAACCGGCCCGGCGGCTGGCGCTATAGGCCACTGTATAGGTGACAGTCACCCTGGGCATCTGCAGTTGTAAAGTTAAGGAACACCGAAAGAGCGTCGGAGAACCAGTGGCAAATATATCTGTCTTCCCACAACCAATCCGTCCGGTACAGCAGTCGTTTGGCCACCCGGATTCTGAACCTCCACAATGTGCATCCCCAGCGATAATGTGCTGGGCAGTGTAGCGGTCAATTGATTGGAACCAAGCCAGTTGGTGGCCAGGGGAACACCATCTATCCAGAGAATGGCCCCTTCCAGAAAATTCTCGCCAGTAACTGTGATGGGGATGGAAACGTGCGCTTCAACCGGATTGGGATAGACAGCACGAGGAGCAGGAGTCAGCCAGGAACCTATGGTGATCTCATCCAGAGTGACCAACGTTGAGACCAGGTGATTCTGAGATTTTGCCTGAAAGGCAATCGTGATGACCTCCCCGGCCCAGGGAGAGAGGTCCACCCATTGATGGGTCCAGTCTGTTGTATTGAGGGTGGTGGAGAATGCGGTTGTAGTGCTCCCGCTGGCGGTGATATTTACAGCAAACCGCTCCGGGTCGGATTCACCCCAGCCTTCCAACCGGTACAGAAACGAGAGAGTGGGCTGATGCAGACCATCGGGGAGGGCGACACCTTGAAAGATTGAGGACTCAGCCTGGGGAAGCCAATCACCAGTTCGGTAGATGCTGGTCGTTGCATTTTTCTCATGGAACAGATGAAGATACCCACCGGGGCCCACCTCCAGTTCCGGTGCACCCCCTTCTTCGTATTCTACAATCAGACGAGGGGTGGACCATGTCCCACCACGGGGTTTGTAACGCCAAAAGATTGCTCGTCCATGCTCTGTTGGCGCGACGTTCACCATATGTAGATGGCCAGTCTCTTCTACAGCCAGGCTTGTTTCACTGGTACAATCGGATAACTGTTCTAACCAGGGCGTTCCTGCGGGAGAGACCTCCAGGTACATACAATACAATCCTTCCACCCTCCCAATAACATGAGAGGTGCCGGATGAATCTATCTCCAGATCATCTACGCCGAACCTCCAGGAAGTACCTGAGCATTCCCAAGGCTCTTGCTGCAATGGCTTGCAAACCGAGACTCCCCAAACCAGCGACACGGCAATAACCACTTCGCCCGAAGCGTTTGCGGTGATAGTATGAGAGTAAATCTCGTTGGAAATT
>JAPYWT010000231.1 GCA_028276215.1 Thermoflexus sp.
GTGCCCCACTCACCACTGGCGGTTCGGGAAATATAGAAGGTGCAATCAACAAGATGATAGCCATACTGATAGGCCTTTGCGGCATAAATGACGTGGGCATTACCCTGACCGTCTACCGCAATATCCGGGCTCCATCCGTCCTGCCGGAGCAGCAAGAGGTCACCCCACGTCCCTTCCGGTGAACGCTGTCTGTAATATACTCCTTCCGGGCCTTTCCAGACCATGTGAACCGCTCCGGATGGAGCCACGGCGACAGCGGGCGACTGAGCAGAAGTCGCGATTTGCACTGGTTCACTCCACACGCCCCCTGCGGAGCGAGAGATGTAGTACAGGTTTCCGCTCTGGACATAGACGATGTGGACACTCCCGTCCGGAGCGACCTCCATATCTGGCTGGCTTCCTACACCCCCAGAAATCACTTCGGCAGAGCCCCATTGCGGTTCCTGCGAGGTTGCCAGAAGCACCGCTGCGTCTCCGGTGTGAACAGCTTCGGTGATCACAGTGGGCAGTGTTGTTCCGCCCACTCCCCAGCCAGCCAGTCCATCAGGGTTCTCAAAATCCCCGTTCTGAACCACGTTATCCCTGGGGGGGAGGTAAAAATTCCACCGAAGATCACTGTCAATGGTTCGGGTGAGGGGCCACACGTTGCCATACCCCGGTGCGGAAACTTCCAGCCGGGTGGCCCCGCCAGACTCCAGGTGAGCCAGGTAAGTGCCCCAGGGTGATAAATCTATGGAACCGACCAGAGAGGCCGTCAGGCTGATCTGAGAGCGGGCAACAGGAATCGCCCGGGTATCTCGTAGATTTCCTGAAATCTCGTACGCATATAGCCAGGTAGCAGGGGCCTGGGCATCCGGCGTCCATGAACTCACATTGTACGCCCGGTCCCATGCGCGCACGCGAAACTGTACCCTCTGCCCACTGGTTCCAGAATACGTATCCGAAGTCTCGTAGTATGCCCAGACCTTCCAGTCTGTCCAGGGGCCGTTTCCTTCTCGCACCTGGACATCGTAGAACGCTAATCCCGCCAGCCCTATGTCCTCTCCTCGCCATCCGACGCGGACATCGGAATACCGTGAATACGGGGGCAGTGGTGCCAACCAGGCCACTGGCGGTTGATTATCCATCGTTTGGCTCATCGGATGCCAGTCCAGTTGGGTATCGGTAAGCGGATAAGCCATGCATCCGTAACAGTCTACCTCAACAAACATCGGGTAAGCCTCAACCCAGTACCATTGCCCCTGATAGTAGGCCAGAATCAGATGAGTAAATGCCAGGAGATGGGCACCAGCATAGTACAACCCGTCATCTGGGTCAAACAGCCAACTGGCAGCCCAGATTTCGTTATAGTACGGTGCACCGGGACCAGGGTTATAGACTATCCCCCCGCCACTCCCATCGGTATTGAAGACCATCAATTCGTTGAATCCGTCCCCGTCCGCGTCCGCGTCGTAGGCGATTCTCCGTCCATCTGGCGACCAGACCGGATGCTGGGCGTAGGGAGCACTGGCTACCGGATGAGCACCCGTGCCGTCCGCGTTCATGACCCAGATACCATACTGGCCTCCCCTGTATGTGGCAAAGACAATCTGTTGACCATCTGGCGACCAACCAGGATCAAAACTGTTGCCGTCGGAGGTTAATTGCCGCCGATTGCTCCCGTCGGCGTTCATAACATACACATCGCACCCGTCCAGTCCGCTTCCCTGGCATGCGTAGAAAGCAATTTTGCTTCCATCGGGCGACCACATAGGCCGACGGTCGCTAATGCTGTTGAAGGTCAGCCGCCGCAGATCGCTACCATCTGGGTTCATCGTGTAAATTTCGTAGTTCCCATCCCGATTGGAGGCAAAAGCAATTCGGGTGGCCCCTTTGTTGAGATGGGGCTCTATATCACTGGCTCCATGATACGTCAATCGGTTCGGGTTTTGCCCTTTTGCCCCCGCGATGTAGATTTCCCAGTTATCATTGCGGAAGGACTGAAAGACGAGGCGAGCCCAGTCTGTGGCCGTGGGGACAACGGTATCCGCATAAGAATAAGAGGCACCACCAGGCGAACGAAACAGGGCGGCATTATCCGGAAGGTGTATTTGAAAATGTTGTTCCAAAAGATCGCTTTTCCATCCCCACGGTTTGGCCACAGGGGGTAGCGGCCCGGCATGCAAAGGGGTTACTGCTAAAGCAAAGAGTATCACCATCAGGATTCCAAAAATGAGCATTCTGCCTCTCATTTCTGGCCTACTTATATGATATAGCCGGACGATGGCGCTATACCGCAGCGCAGGCCGTCGGCCTGTAACCGGCCCGGCGGCCAGCGCTACGCGGCCTCACTGCAGGGGATTCTCAAACCAGACCACGGCGATGATGGCGCGCAGACGGTTGTACTCCTCACAGTTGGCGACCAGGTCCAGGTCGCCGTCGCCGTCCACGTCGCGCGGGAGGAACTGGTCCCACTTCTCACCGTTGAAGCGGCCCAGGCCCAGGAAGTCGTCCCCCCACTTGATCACGTGGGGAATCCAGCCCGTCGCCGCCTGCTCCATCCAGAAGACCGCGGCCCGGTCGGCGGGAAGACGCCCGTTCCGGTGCATCAGCGCGCCGATCAGGTCGGGGCGGCCATCGCCGTTCAGGTCGGCGACCTCCAGCACCCGGCCCGGCCAACGGGTGGCCGGGTGTTTGGGAATCGGGACCCGGTCAAAGGCCACTGCTCCCGCACCCCCGCGCTGGCGGAACCAGTAGATGGCAGTTTCGGTCGGGATCAGGATGTCGCTGCGGCCGTCCCCGTCCAGGTCGGCAACGACGGCCTGCTCCTTCCCGACGAACTCCGGCCCCCGATAGACCTCGTGCACGGGCCAGGGCCTGCCGACCTCCGGTTGCCTGCCCGGGTTCTCGTACCAGACGACGTTCTCCTCCTCGTCCGGCGTGTCCCAGTCGGCGTTGCCGTTGACGATGTCCGGGTCGCCGTCGCCGTCCAGGTCGCCGAACTCAAAGCCGTGACCGCTGCGGGTGACGGGGTCTATCTCGTGGCGGGTCCAGCGGGAGAGGTCGCGGGCCTCCGCCCCGGGGTTCTCCCACCAGCGAATCCCCGCCCAGACCAGGGAGGGGGAATCCACATCGCGCCGGCTCCCCCCGGCCGTCCGCGAAGCCCGCCCTCCGGCGACCACGTCGGTGTCGCCGTCCCCGTCCAGGTCGGCGGCGCGGACGGTCAGCCAGTGGCCCAGCCCGAGGGAGGACGGGATGTCGCCGCCATCGCGCCAGGAGGGGCCCGGACCGCCCCAGAGGACGCGGATGCCCGCCGGGGCGTCCGTGTGCTCCACCCCGTGCGCGACCAGGATGTCGGCCCAACCGTCGCCGTCCAGGTCGCCGAAGGCGGCGTTCTCGGCGTTGGGGACCCGGCCCGCGTCTACGGCGGGCCAGGGGGTGTCGGCGGGCGGACCCGGCGGGTGCAGGGCCACCCGGAGGCGTCCCGTGAACTCGTAGTTGGTCAGGTAGTCCTCCCGGCCGTCGCCGTTCACGTCGGCACCGTCCAGGCCGTTGGGCAGCCAGTCGCCGGGATTGTCCACCGGGTGCATCCGCCACTCCTGACCCAGTTCAGGAAACGCCGGATGGGGGTCCTTCCGGGGGACGTAGGGACGGTTCACGCCCAGGACGGCATCCCGTCCGTACAGAAAAAGGGCCAGAAGGACGGGGACCGCCAGCAGGATTCCCACGCCGGTCAGAAGAATTCGGAGCAAACCCCTCACGGGAACTGCAGTTCTCCCCTTGCCCGCCGCTCCTGGGGCCAAAGGGCGTGGTACATAAAACGGTGGAGCGGGGTCTCCACCCCGGCGGCCTCCCCCAGCCGGACCACCGCCCCGACCAGATAGTCCAGTTCCGACGGCCGCCCGGCGGCGATGTCCCGGTGCATGGACGTCGTCCCCTCCGGGGGCATGCCGTCTATGAGGGCCAGGGTGCGCGCGGGCGCGTCGTCGGGCAGGGGGACGCCGCGCGCCCGCCCGACGGCGAAGGCCTCGGCGATGGCGTCCTCCAACATCCGGCGGAGTTGGGGGACGCTGCGCAGCACTCCCACCGGAGCCCGGGTCACCGCGCCCAGACCGGCGAAGGGGGCGATGAACAGGAATTTCTCCCAGAGGGCAACGTGGATGTCCGGGGGGATTTCGGCCCGGACGCCGGCCCGCTCAAAGGCGGCCTGCAGGCGCCGGGCCCGCTCGCTGGGGCGGTTATCCAGTTCCCCGAAGGCCACGTACGGCTCCATTCCGCCGTGGCGGATGTGGCCCGGCTCCGGCACGGTGCTGATGATGCGGCAGAGGCCGCCCAGCACCCGCTCCCGCCCCCAGACGGCGGCCAGTTCGTCCGGCGCCTCCACCCCGTTCTCCAGCGGGACGATGAAGGTCTCCGGCCCGATGAGGGGCCTCATTTTCGGCGCCACCTCCGACACCTGCCAGGCCTTGACGCCGACCAGGACCACGTCCACCGGCCCGGCCTCTTCGGGGTTGTCGGTGGCCTGGGCCGGATGGATGCGGAAATTCCCCAGCGGGCTCTCCACGTAGAGGCCGTTCTGGCGGATGGCCTCCAGGTGCGACCCGCGGGCGATGAAGACGACGTCCTCTCCGGCCCGGGCCAGCCGGGCGCCGAAGTATCCACCTACTGCTCCTGCTCCGAAAACAGCGATGCGCATGGGTACCTCCCGATGTTCACCGCAGAGAACGCAGAGGGCACAAAGGTTTCTTCTTCGCGCTCCTTGCGCCCTTTGCAGGGCCCTCACCCCACCCCCGGCGGCTGCGCCCAGGTCGCAGGTCGTAAGTTGCAGGGCGCAGGGCCCTCACCCCACCCCCGCCGCCTGCGCCCAGGTCGCAGGTCGCAAGTCGCAGGGCGCAGGGCCCTCACCCCACCCCCGGCGGCTGC
>JAPYWT010000058.1 GCA_028276215.1 Thermoflexus sp.
TGTTAAAGGGGTCGGCGAACATTTTGTAGAGAGGAAGGTTCCAGGCCCCGGCAGAGGTTTTATCCGCCATAAAGATGATCACCGGTTCGGAGGGCCGCTCGGTGAACTCCATCTCCGCCACGCCGGGGCCCATGCCTTTGACGTTGCCGGAGAAGGCGTCCGCCAGCAGGTCCTGCCCGGCGCCGTAGAGTTTCAGCCGTTTGGCAACCTCCGTACAGGCCTCAAAGGTCTCCCAGGCCAGGCGGTGAATCTCCGGGCTGTCCACTCCTTTCCGGTGGGTCATGATGAGTTGCAGGTCGTCGCCGCAGGCGGTGACGTGGAAGTCTACGATGAGGTCGTCCTTCACCGCCGCCTCCAGCCGGTCCTCCGCCTCCTCTATCAGTTCGTCGTGGACGCTGGAGTGGCCGACGAACCCGCCAATATCCGCCTTGATGACGCTGAGCGTAATGGGGTCCATTTTTTCCTCCTTTCTGTCCGGTCGGTCGCAGCGAATCCAACTGCTCGTAGAACTTTATCCTGTTCTGAGCAGGATAAATCCTGCGCTACAACGCAGGATAAATCCTGCGCTACAACGCGGGATAAATCCTGCGCTACTTCAGTTTCTCCTCCCCACCGAAGGGCCGGTAGGGGCTCAGTTGATCCAGAATCTCCTGGTCTTCCGGGGTGATGGCATTTTGCACCATGTGGGTCAGGAGGACGCCGACGCCCGGCCCCAGCATGTATCCCTGCCCGCACATCCCGACGGCATAGATGTACCCCTGCAATTCCCGCGCCCAGCCAATGATGGGGAAGCCGTCGGGGGTCATCGGATAGAGGCCCCGCCAAGTGCGGCGCACTTTGATGTTGGCCAGTTTCGGCATCAGGTCCACCATCCGCCGGGCAATCATGGGCAGGAAGACGGAGGTCTCCCGGCGGTCGGTGCCGATGATAGGCGGTTCGGGGGTGATGCAGAAGACAATGGGGCCCGGCCTGTGCTGGTAGAAGTAGTAGTTCTTGGAGCCCTCGGCGGGGCGGATGTCCACCACCATCGGCTCCAGGAAACGGGCGACGGGTTCGGTGATGCCCGCCTCGTGGCAATCCGGGGTCACGGGGACGTCCAGCCCGGCCATCTGGGCCACCGCCCGGGCCCAGGGGCCGGCGGCGTTGATCACCACCTCGGTGGCGTAGCCGCCCCGGTCGGTCCGCACGCCCACCACCCGCCCCCGGCGGCGGATGATGCCGGTGACCCGCTCCCGGAAGTGGAACTCGGCGCCCCGCTCCCGCGCCCGCATGTAGAACGCGTGCGCCGTCAGCAACGGGGAGGCGGAGCCGTCACCCGGGGAGTACGTCCCGCCGATCAGCCCCTCCGGATTCAGGTCCGGGATAACCTGCAGAAGGTCGTCCCGGTCCAGCCAGCGGATGTTCAGCCCGTAGGCCTGCTGAACTTTCAGCAGGTTTTTGAGAACCTGCTCCTCCTGCTCCCGGTAGGCGACGAAGGAGTACCCGCCCTGGTACCATTCAATGTTGTCTCCGTAGGTCTCCTCCCAGGTGGAGAAAATCTCTATGGACTTCAGGCAGAGGCGGATTTTGGCGGGGTCGGAGTGGGTGGCGCGGATGCCGCCGATGGCGGCCTTGTTGGAGCCCTGTCCGGGACTGGCGAACTGGTCAATGACCAGGACTTTCAGGCCGGCATCGGCCATAAAGAACGCCGCGGGCAGGCCGATGCTTCCGGCGCCGACAATCACGACGTCGTAGGTTTGGGTGGTCATGGTGGCCTCCGTGAAACGTGAAACGTAAAACGTGAAACGTAAAACGTGAAACGTGATGTCACGGGACGGTGCCGCCGCAGGAAGCGTAGTTGGCGTTGTGCTCTTCTTCCGTACGGGCGAAGAGGTGGCTGCCGTCGTTCTTGTGACAGTCGGCGATGAAGTAGAAATAGTCGGTCTGGGCCGGGAAGGCTGACGCCTGGATGGACGCCAGTCCCGGGCTGCAGATGGGGCCGGGGGGCAGGCCAGGGTAGCGGTAGGTGTTGTACGGGTGGTCTATGTCCGCCAGGGAGTTGACGCCCAGTTCGTCAAAGTAGAGCCGACGCCACCAGGTTCCCGTCCGTTCATCGTAGCCCAGGGCGTACTGGACGGTGGGGTCGGCGTTGAGGAGCCAGCCGTTCCGCAGCCGGTTCAGGAAGACGCTGGCGATGATGGGCCGTTCCTCCGGGATGACGGCCTCCCGCTCTACCAGCGAGGCCAGGGTGACCAGTTGGTGGACGGTCAGGCCCTGGTTGGCCGCGCTCAGCCGCATCTCCTCGGTCACCCGCGCGTCAAAGGTCGCCAGCATACGGGCCACCACGTCGTAGGCCGTTACTTCCTCCGGCAGGCGGTAGGTCTCCGGGAAGAGGTACCCCTCCAGGGTGGCCTCCGGCGGCAGGTCGGCCAGGAAGGGGTAGTCCTTCAGGTCGGTTTCCCGCCAGCCGGTGGTCGCCAGGGCGATGAAATCCGCCTCGGGGATGCCGGTCTGGGCGGCGACGGTGGCCGCAACCTCCTCCAGGCGGAGCCCCTCACGGACCGTGAGCACCCGCTCCGGGCGCCGACCGCTCTGCAGCGCCTCGGCGATTTCGGGGATGGTCATCGTCTGGCGCAGGGTGTAGGTGCCGGCCTCCAGGCCGGCGTCCATGCCCTTGTACTGCAGGTACCGCCGGAAGAGTTCGGCATCGGAGATAAGGCCGGCTTCCTGGAGCCGCCGGGCCACCTCCGCCGCCGTCTCCCCGGGCTGGACGACGAAGGTGACCGGGGTGTTATCGGTGCCGGCGGGGCGCTGGAGTTCGTCGGCGTGCATCTGGATGTAGGTCTCCAGGGCAACCTCTTTGGGGGAACCCGCCGCGCTGATGTTGCAGATAGAGATGCCCAGCCCTCCGGTCCGGCGGAACGCCCAGAAACTCCCGCCGACGATGACCCCAACCGAAGCCAGAGCCAGCAGAAAGGCAACAACGCGGGTTGTCTGTTTCATTCTCACCTCGTCGGAGTACCGAAGGCACAAAGGGGAGTGGACATTGGCAATGCCTTGTGTCTTCGTGTCTTTGTGGTGATTTCTAACCGACAGGAGCGGGGACGCGCGGGCCAATCAGGGCGATCTGAGATAGTGGCAGGGATTCCGCTTCCAGCCGGGTCAGGTTGACGATGCGGCTGGCATGCTGGATGTCAATTCCGACCAGATGACCGTCGGCATCAAAGTCCAGCACCACGCCCGGCGCGACCTCCCGCGAATCCACGCTGGTCCGTTCGGAAAGGTCAATGTAGAGCGAATCGGTATCTGGATAGTAATGGAACTTCACGGCTTCACCTCCCGGAAATCCCGATCGGGGAACGCATTGTGCACTGTTACACCGTCCTCCAAAGTCACCACGCGCAGGTACTTGCCCAATTCGGGGACGAAAATCCAGTATCGGACCCGTCCGTCCGGCTGGATCTCTCGCCGTACTGGCTCGCGCAACGCCCTTTCGCACCATTCCCGCCGGATGTAGGGGCGTTTGCGCAGGACTTGCTCCTCAAAGTACCGCGTGGTTTTCATTCTTCCTGGCCTCAAGAAACCCCTGCAGCAGGACGGCAGCGGCGACAGCGTCCACTTCGCCGCGTCGTCGGCGCTTTCCGGGGCGGACGGTCTCCAGAATCTCCTGGGCGGCGACGGTGGTGTAGCGCTCGTCCCACAACTCCACCGGCACGTCCAGCGCGTCCGCCAGCGCCTCTACGTACGCCTCCACCCAGCGGGCCTGGAGGCCCACCTCGCCGCGCAGGGTCAGCGGCCGCCCGACAATCACCCGCCCGGCGCCGTATTCGGCCACCAGGCGGGCAATGGCGGCGAAGTCCTCGGCGCGGGACTTCCGCTCCACCACCCCCACCGGTCGGGCCACCGTCCCGCTGGGGTCGCTGACCGCCACCCCAATCCGCCGTTCACCCAGGTCCAGTGCCAGCACCCGCATGTTCTTGAGAACCACCAAGACACGAAGGGGGAAATTAACAACAAACAAATCTTTGTGTCTTCGTGTCTTCGTGGTAAAAATCTCAGAACCACCAAGACACGAAGGCACGAAGGAGGAAATTAACAATTAAAAATTAACAATAAACAAATCTTTGTGTCTTCGTGTCTTCGTGGTAAAAATCTCAGAACCACCAAGACACGAAGGCACGAAGTTTTTTGTGTCTTCGTGTCTTCGTGGTGAAAACCAAAACCTCAGGGCGTCACCTGGACGGTGATGCGCAGAGGGAGCAGGGGCAGATGCGGCAGCCAGTGGGGCCAGACCTGAATCTGGGGCGGCTGGGCCAGGGGCCACTCCTCCGCCAGCAGGTCGGCGGCCCGGGCGACCGTCTTGCCCCGGACGGCCTGCCGGACGGCCTGCGGGTCCACCTGGGCGGCCGCGGCGCCCACCGCCGAGACGGAGAAGGTGATCACCCCTCCCTCGGGGCCGGCCGTCGGCTCCTGAATGTCAAATTCGGTATTCACCAGCACGTGGTCGGGGGGGAGACGGCGCACCAGGGCGGCGTAGGCGACCGCCTCGGCGTTATCCCGGTCCACCGCCATACCGGTGACCAGCAGTTTCATGTACACCTGCAGTGTGTCCGCCCGTTCGTAGAGAAACCGGTTGTAGGAGACCTCGCTGGCCTGAATCTCCAGGGACTGCCGGAAGAGGACCTCATTGGGCTCCAGGTACTTCTGCAGGCCCTGGTAGGCTTCCTCCAGCAGTCGGGCCGTCAACTGCTCCCGGGCCCGGTCCATATCCTCCTGGGAGACGGCGCGGACTTCCTCCAGGCCGCCGCCCCGGGTCGGTTCGGGGTTGATGACCCGCAGGGCCAGCGCAGCGACGCCTTCCACCTGATTGATGAGTCCGGCACCGACGTTACCCGCCGGCCCCTCCTCCAGGGCCTCTATGGGGGCCGGGGCCTGGCCGAAGGGGGGCACCGTCACGTCCTGGGTGGTGGCGAAGCGGACCGGGAAGGCGCCCGCAGAGGTCCGGACGACCGTGCGGGCGGGCACCAGAATCTCCTGCCCCAGCATGTTGGTGAAGAGGACGGTCCCGGTGGCCCGACCCGATTCATAGGCGGCGGTGCCGGTCGTCTCCACCTCCAGGCTCCCGGCGAAGTAATCGCCCACCCGGCGGGCGGGAATCTGCCCGCCCGCCGCGTCCACGGCCTGCGTCTCCAGCCCGGCCGATACGGTGACGGTCGCCCGGACGGTCTCCACGGTGGGGACCAGGGTGATGGTGGCCCGGGGGACGACGGCGTAGGCGAAGGCCAGGAGCACCAGCAGGGTGGCGAAGAAGACGGTCAGCCGGGCGCCCAGGCGGACGTTCCGGGCCCAGGGCGGGAGCGAGCGGGCGGGTGGCGGGCGGAGGGGGACTTCCTCCTCCCACCAGGCGCGGGGCGGCGGTTCCAGGGGTTGCCGCTCCGGGCGGGGCCAGCGGCGGGCCGCCTCCGCCTCCTCCACCGAGGCGAAGGCCGGCAGGCCGATCCAGCGGACGTAGGCCCGCCGGTCCGGGTCCTCGGAGACAACGGCGACCTCCGCACCCAACCGTTCCGCTTCCCGGCGCACCCGTTCGCCGTCCAGCGGATTGGAGAAGAGACGGGTCTCCCAGGGAAGAACAATGATGACCCGTCCGTTCCGCGCCTGCCGAATACGGTGGCGCAGGATCGCCAGGTCATCGTCGGGTTGAAGGGAAATGATGTGGGTCACAACTTTCCCTGATTGGCCAGGCTGACAAATTCATCCAGTGTGATCACCCTGACCTTTTCGGCGTTGTGGATGTAATACCGCCAATCGTTGCTGGTGAAGTAGCGCTTCAGTCCTTCGCGCCAGCCGGGCCCTCCCAGAACCACGTAAGCCCGGCTGTATTCTTCTTTCGTTCGGATGATCTCAGCCAGACACATGATTTCGTATGGAACTTTCTGCTCTGCGGTCCCCGCTACCTGCTGCCACTTGAGGGAGATCAGGATTTTCTCCCCTCTCGTGTTCGCTGCGACCAGATCAACCTTATGTTTTCCCCCGCCCAATCGCTCACCGACTTCCACTTGAGGGGCATATTCATATCCCCCGTGTTTGAGGGCTGGCAGAGCCATTTGTTCAAGGACCGCTCCCGTTGTTGTCTTCCGTGGGTTCACATCTGCACCTGCCTCTGGAAGATGAGGAGATAGCGATGGACAATCTGGAGGGGCCCCGAAGAATGAGGTTGAATCGGTAACTCTTTCGGGGCCACAATGACGATCTCTTTCAAACGGATATGGGCGTATGGGCGCAAACTTTCAGCAACCAGCAACCCTCCGGGCAGCAACGTTGCTCCGTCTCGCAGATCTTCGGCTTCAACAACCAGAAAACCGCCAGGACGAAGCGACTGACGACATCGCTCAGCAATACATTTCAAAACATTTAGAAATGCGCGCAGGTACGGCCCTGGTGCCGTCTCTCCTGCTGTACCGTAAATGTGGATCAGGCCTACCTTCTGTGCGTCCAGCAGTCCTTTGTCGTCTGCCCCAGCCCCGGGTCGGAGATGCACCTGCAGCCAACTGTCCCCGGCAGCGGCGAACCGGGAGAGCAGATTCCGTCGGATTTCCGAGTCCCTCTGGCTAACAGGAAAAAGCCAGACGGAAGTGGTTTCCAGGTTTTCGTCCCCCTCTAACCGTTGGATGGTCTCATGTTGAATTTCCCAGGAAAGGCCACACGGCACGGTGGGAATATCCCCCGTTATCCCTGAATCGGGTTTCTCAAAGACGGGAAGGTACTCGTGAGCCAGAAGTAAAAAGTTATAGGCAAGACTTCGGGAACGCCAGAAGCCCGTTGTTTTACAATTGTGCTGCCGCTTGATCACCAGTTCTTTCAGAACGAATCCCGCGTTCAGGAAGACCCGGATCGTCTGAAACCCGATGGGGATCACGTGGCGGGATTGTCGGGCATCACCCAGGAGAAGGACGCACTTTCCTCCGGGTTTCAAAACCCGCATGCTCTCCTGGGCCACTTTTCCCATTTCCTCCAGGAAACGGGGAACGGGCAGAGCGGAGAGATCGCCCTCCACCTGGGCGCTATACCGAACAATCCCAGCATAAGGTGGGTGGGCGCAGATCAGATCTACAGTTTCTGAGCCAATCCTGGAGAGATCGCGAGCGTCCCCCACATAGACTTCCGGTTCATAGATCGGCGTTTTTCTCAGCAGGGCCGGTACTTCAAAGCGAAGGTTCTCATGGGTTAATTGAATCGCATAGGGGTTGATGTCTATCCCAATGCAGCGTCGCCCCAGGAGTTTCGCCTCTACCGCCGTCGTACCTCCTCCAACGAAATAGTCCAGAACCAGATCACCGGGCCGGGAGTACTTCAGGATCACATTCCGAGGGATATACGGAGACCAGTTTCCCCGATACCGGCCGTCGTGGGTAACCCAGTCCCCTCGCTTTTTGAAACTCCAGACGGTGGTTGTTTCCTCATTGAAATCCCCTGGGCCCCACGCATGAATCCGCTTCCGGCGAGCAAGGGAGGAGATATTCACGCCATAGGCCTCAGTGATGATTTGCTCCAGTTGGTGGAAAGAGATTCCGAAAACGGCCCCGATCTCCGCGTCGGGCATTCCTCTGGCTTTTGCTTCCAGAACGGCGGAACGAAAGGCCTCCTCTCCGTGCTCCTGGCGGAGATGAGTCCCCAGGGGATGCTCTTTAGAAGCACAAATTGGGCACCGATTCATGATGGGCAAACCCCTCATCGGGAACCACAGAACACTATCCAATTTCAGCGGGGTTCTCCACTCTCAGCCCTTCAGCGCGGGCGGCGGCCAGGAGTTGAATTCAGAATCTTCATCTCCGGCCTGACAGGAAACGCTCGTAATCGTCATGATGGCCAATCCATAGCCAGGTTATCGTATCTCCTTCACGCCAATGGCCCGGTACCCTCTCGTGATTCGTACAGCCCACAGGTTTTCCTCCCAGTTAACGCATTTGAAACGCAGCGATGGATGAAATGGGTTCTGCTCCCATAACCGGAAGGCCTCTCTGGCCCTACGTTTTATGCTTTGATCCAGAGAGGCGTAAGACTCCCAAAATGAGGGCAGGGTAGCGGATTTCATAGACGCTCAAAATCCATAGGCTCAGCCCTACCCATCGCGATTTCCGCCCTTGCCCAACGGGCCACCGCCACCAGTTGGTCCTGAGTGCGTTTAAAGAGAGCATCCCATATCAAATCGTCCTGCAGGTCCTGAATGTATTCCCGCAGGTGTTCTAAGACCCGCTCCTGGGCCTCCTCAGGCAAGGATTCCAGCATTTTTGTAATGGTTGCAATGGCTGCTGAAGTCATTTCTCGTCCCCTTTTCACACCGAGAGAGCATCACAATAGTGCAAACAGTTCCTCTTTCGTCATCTCGCAATCCCGCAAGATTTTGGACAGTAACCCTGGACCAATCGTTTCGCCCCGATGGACCGGTACGACCGTGCACCGTCCGTCAGGATGACGCAGAAAATAATGGCTTCCCTTCACGCGGATCACCTCAAAGCCCGCCCGGCGTAGCACAGCGACCAGTTCTTGCCCTTTGATGGACGGCAGCTTCGTCATACCTCAACCTGGACTCGCTGGACCCCTATGAATTCTTGAATCTGAATATCCTCACCCTCCACTTCCAGGCACAACTCAATAGCCTCCCGAATTCTTTCCAGCAGGGTATCCAACGACTTTGCCTGGGTGTGACAGCCGCGCAGAGCAGGAACGGTAGCCACATAGTAGCCCTCGGCGTCGCGCTCTATAATCACGCTGAACTCTCTGACCATTGGCCTTGCTCCTCACTTCGCGTATCGCGAATCGCGTATCGCATATCGCATATCGCATATCGCCTCTGCTCCTCTGCCCCTCCGCCCCTCCGCCCCTCCGCTCCTCTGCTCCTCTGCCCCTCCGCCCCTCCGCTCCTCTGCTCCTCTGCCCTCTCGCAATCTTGCCTCATGCCCGCCCCAGCGCTTCCCGCAGGAGTTGCGGGGCCCGACGGAGTGCCTCATCCAGACGGCGGGCATCTTTGCCCCCGGCCTGGGCCAGGGTGGGCCGTCCGCCACCGCCCCCGCCGACGACCTGCGCCACCCCTCGCACCAACTGCACCGCGTCCACCCCCTGCCGGGCCAGGTCGGGGGTGACCGCCGCCACGAAGGCCGGACGCCCTTCCAGGACCGTGCCCAGCACCACCACGCCGGAGCGAACCCGCTCCCGGTACCAGTCCGTCATCTCCCGCAGCGTCTCCATGTCCGGAACGTTCACCCGGGCCACCAGCAGCGGCACCCCCGCCACCTCCTGCACCTGATCCAGCAGGTCCTCCAGTTGGTAGCGGGCCAGTTGCCGCTGGAGACGGGCAATCTCTTTGCGGGCCGTCTGGAGTTCGTCCTGCAGTTCCAGCACCTTGCGGTTCACCTCCTCCGGCGAGCAGAGGAGATGGGCCGCGATGGACTCCAGGGAGCGCATGTGCTTCTGAATCCACTCCACCGCCCCACGCCCGGTCACCGCCTCAATCCGGCGCACCCCCGCGCCGATGCCCTGCTCGGAGATAATGTAGAAGAAGCCGATTTCGCCGGTCTCGTCCACGTGCGTGCCGCCGCACAGTTCCTGGCTGAAGGGCTCGTCGGGCCAGCCGATGCGCAACACCCGCACCACCTCGCCGTACT
>JAPYWT010000059.1 GCA_028276215.1 Thermoflexus sp.
CAGGGGGCGCCCCTCCAGAACGGCGATGAACTCCTCCGCCTCCAGTGTCTCCACCTCCAGCAACCGCTGGGCAACGGCGTCCAGTTGCTCCCGGTGCTCCTCCAGCACCTGCCGGGCCCGCCGGTAGGCAGTCTGGATAATCTGCCGTACCTCGTGGTCTATCTCCTGGGCTACCGCCTCGCTGTAATCCCGCTGCTCCCCGATCTCCTTGCCCAGGAAGACCAGTTCCTCTTTCTGACCGAAGGTCATCGGGCCCAGTTTCTCGCTCATCCCGTAGCGGGTGACCATCGCGCGGGCCATTTCCGTCACCTGCTCCAGGTCGTTGGCCGCGCCAGTGGTCGCCTCGCCGAAGACCAGTTCCTCCGCCGCCCGGCCGCCCAGAGCGAAGGCCAACTGGTCCTCAAACTTGGAGCGGCTGATGACGGTCCGGTCCTCCTCGGGCAGGGAGATGGTGTAGCCCGCCGCCATCCCCCGGGCGACAATGGAGACCTTCTGCACCGGGTCGCATTTGGGCAGGTAGTGGGCCACCAGCGCGTGCCCCGCCTCGTGGTAGGCAATGATGCGGCGCTCTTCGTCGGAGAGGAGACGGCTCTTGCGCTCCGGACCGGCGATGACCCGTTCTATGGCCTCCTTGAACTCGGCCATGCCGATGGCCCGCTTGTTCCGCCGGGCCGCCAGAATGGCCGCCTCGTTCACCAGATTGGCCAGGTCCGCGCCCACGAAGCCCGGGGTCGCTTTGGCCAGCGCGGCCAGGTCCACGTCATCCGCCAGCGGCTTGCCCCGGGTGTGGACTCTCAGGATGGCCTCGCGCCCCCGCATGTCGGGCCGGTCCAGCACCACCCGACGGTCAAACCGGCCCGGCCGCAGCAGCGCCGGGTCCAGAATATCCGGGCGGTTGGTCGCCGCCATGACAATGACGTTGGTGTCGGTGTCAAACCCGTCCATCTCCACCAGAATCTGGTTCAGGGTCTGCTCTCGCTCGTCATGGGAGCCGCCCAAACCGGCGCCCCGGTGGCGCCCCACCGCGTCAATCTCGTCCAGGAAGACGATGCAGGGGGAATGGCGTTTGGCCTGATCAAAGAGGTCCCGCACCCGGCTGGCGCCGACGCCGACGAACATCTCCACAAACTCGGAGCCGGACATGCTGAAGAAGGGGACGCCGGCCTCCCCGGCGACCGCTTTGGCCAGCAACGTCTTGCCCGTGCCCGGAGCGCCCATCAGCAGCACCCCTTTGGGGATGCGCGCGCCGACCTGGATGAACTTCTGGGGCTCCTTGAGGAACTCCACCACCTCCCGCAGTTCCTCCTTCGCCTCGTCCACCCCGGCGACGTCGTCAAAGGTCACCGACGGCTTGTCACTGGTGTAGAGCCGGGCCCGACTCTTGCCGAAGGAGAGGGCCTGGTTGTTGACGCCCTGGAACTGGCGCAGGAAGAAGAAGGCCGCGACCAGGAAAATAACCATGACCAGGATGGTCCCGCCCGTGCTGAAGAGCGTGTTCCAGTCCGGCGTCTCGGTGACCTCTATCTGTACCTGAGCCAGTTTCTCCTCGGAGACGCCCAGGGCCTTTAACTGCTCGGCGAGGGTGGAAGTGGCCTCTTTCAGCGAACGGATTTGCTGCCCGGTCTCCAGGTACACTTCCAGCCGATTCCCGATGACGGTGATGCGCGAAACTCGCCCGGCCTGCACCTCCGCCGCCACCCGGCTGATGGGCACCAGGTCCGGCATAGGGGACCGGTGGAGGAGGTTGTAGGTCAGGAAGAAGACCGCCGCCAGCAACAACAATGTAATGAATGTACTGCCCCGAAACCGCGAATTCACGTCAACCTCCCATTCAGACGACTCCTGTCAAGGTTAAGCGCTGACTGAAGTCACCCTTCCTGGGCCTACGGCCAATGGTCGGCCTTCGCCGACCTCAGAGTGTCGGCAGAGGCCGACACCCGGCACGAAGTGCCCAGAGAGGACGATTTCAATCGGTGTGAATAGTTACGGTTATTATACCGCAAATCCCGCAGATTACCAGCAGATACCTCACTCCAGATGGGCCAGAATCTCCGCCACCGGGGGGCGGTCGGTGGGGTTCTGGCCCACGTAGGACCAGCGGATGGCGCCGTCCTTCAGGACGAAAACCGCCGGGGCCGCCAGCCCGTCCCCGAAGAGATTGTACACCCCGTACGCCTCGGCGGCCCGATGGCCCGGGTCCGCCAGCATGGGGAACGGAGCACCGATGGACGCCCGTACTCCCTCCACTGCCTCCGGCGGCGCCACTGCCAGCGCGATGACCTCGGCCCCCCGGGCCTGAAACTCCCCGTAGCGATCCCGCAACTCCACGAGTTGCGCCCGGTCCGGCCCTCAGCCGCACCGCTGGAAGAAGACCAGGACGACCGGCCCCCGCGCCAGGTACTCGGAGAGGGTCAGAGTGCCGCCCCCCGCCTGCTCCAGGGTGAAGTCGGGCGCCCGGGCCACCTCAGGGGTCGGGGTGGCCGCCGGGGTGAAGGTGGCCGCCGGGGTGGGGAACCGGAACGATACTTGCATCTGCTCCCGGTAGATCACCACCCGCGCCCGGGCCCGCTCCTGCGCCAGCCACTCCGAAACCGGCGTCCCCCCGCTCTCCAGCGCCGCCTGGGCCCGCTGGACCATCAGAAGGCGGGCAACGGCCCGCTCCAGGGAGTCCCGCCCCAGGCCGACCTCGCTCAGCGCGGCGCTTACCTGCTCGTCCGTGGCCCCCCAGGCCGCCTCCAGGGCCGCAATCTGCGCCTCCACCTCATCCCGGCCCGGCGCCTGCTGGGACGGCGCGGCACGCAGGACCAGCACCTCGTTGATCAGCCGCTCCAGCGTCTCCTCCGGGGATGGGGCCGGAACGCCCGCCAGGCGGCTCATCGTCCAATCCAGCAGGACGGCCTCCGCCCAGAAGTTCCGCCCGATGATCTGGCCCTCCACCAGGGCCACCGGGGGATCAGCGGGGGACGGGGTGGCCGAAGGAGCGGGAGGAGCCACCAGAGGGGCCTCCCGGCTGAGCATCCCGATGACGAGGACCAGCATCAGCAGAGCAATCCCTCCGGTCGCCACCACCCAACCCCAGCGGATTTTTCTGGACTCCATAAATCTTTCCTCCTGCGGGGAAGGATACCACAACCCGGTTCATCCGTCAACCGGCAGGACAACTGCTCACGGTTGCCCTACAATTTTGTAGGACAACTGCGAGCAGTTGTCCTACAATTGTGGGACACACCTCACCCGGTTGGTATTTTGGTGAACCTGTGTTATACTTACACCGTAACTATTCAGCCTCACCCCTCCCCCAGCGGCTTCCCGCCGTAGGCGGCGGGAGTGGGGTGAGGAAGCCTGAATAGTTACCTTACACCGAACTCACCAGACCACTGCAGAGGGAAGGGTCGCGATGAAACTCCGGGAAGTCCTCCAACTGATTGATGGGAAAGTGCTCACCCGCAACACCGATCTGGACCTGGAAGTCAAAATGGGGTGCGGGGCCGACCTGATGAGCGATGTCCTGGCCTTCACCCACGAGGGGACCCTGCTGATGTCCGGCCTGACCAACCCGCAGGTGGTGCGGACGGCGGAGATGGCCGGAATCCAGGCCATTGTGTTCGTACGCGGGAAAATCCCCCCGCCGGAGACCATCGCGCTGGCGGAGGAGAAGGGCATCGCCCTGCTGGCCTCCAAGTACACCATGTTTGAAACCTGTGGCCGGCTCTACAAGGCCGGGCTCCCCAGTTGCGGCCTCTTTGAAAGCAGCCTGAAACGCTGGCGGGAATTCTTCGGCGAAGAGTAATTCCGTGAGCACCCCCTCCACCTTTCAGGAACGGAAACGGGAAGTCACCCGGCTCCAGGAACTGGTCTACGAACTGCGGGTGCGGGACGCGATGACCACCCCGGTCATCACCGTCACCCCGCAGACCACGATGGCGGAATTCCGGGAGGTCCTGCGCGCCAACCGCATCTCCGGCACTCCTGTGGTGGAGGGCGGGCGGATGGTGGGCATCATCAGCATAGAGGACCTGATCAAGGCCCTGGCCGCGGGCGAACTGGGCGCCACCGTCGGCGAGAAGATGACCCCCCGCCCGGTGACCCTCTACGACGACGAGCCTCTGGTCCACGCCGTCGGCAAGTTCGCCAGCCTGGGCTACGGCCGCTTCCCCGTCATCAACCGGCAGGGGGACCTGGTGGGAATTCTCGTCCAGGGGGACATCGTCCGGGCCCTCCTGCACCAACTGGAAGTGGAGTACCACGAAGAGGAAATCCGCCGCTACCGCGCCAGCCACATCTTTGAGGACATCCTGGCCGACCAGGTGACCCTTCGTTTCCGCTACCAGGTGCCCGGCGGGGACTTTGAGCGCGCGGGCGATGCCTCCAGTCGGCTGAAAAAGACCCTCTCCCGTCTGGGCATTCATCCCCGCATCGTCCGCCGGGTCGCCATTGCCGCCTACGAGGCGGAGATGAACATCGTCATCTACACCGACGGCGGGGAACTGATCGCCGAGGTGGACCCCGAGAAGGTGTACCTGCAGGCAGTGGACGACGGCCCGGGCATCCCGGACATCCAGAAGGCGATGGAGCCGGGCTTCTCCACCGCCCCGGAGTGGGTACGGGAGATGGGGTTCGGCGCCGGCATGGGCCTCCCCAACATCCAGAACTGCGCCGACGAGATGCGCCTGGAGTCCACCGTCGGCGTGGGCACCCGGC
Source organism: Thermoflexus sp. (assembly GCA_028276215.1). Taxonomy (GTDB): domain Bacteria; phylum Chloroflexota; class Anaerolineae; order B4-G1; family DUEL01; genus SpSt-77. The sequence goes on from JAPYWT010000059.1 coordinate 4,702, forward strand.
TGGAAGTGGTCATCTACCTGGATTCCGGCGGCCGCCCCTGCGGGGGATAGGCCACGGACGACAGACGACAGACCACAGACCACAGACGACAGACCACAGACCACAGACCACAGACCACAGACGACAGACCACAGACCACTGACCACTGACGGCTGACGGCTAACCACTGACGGCTGACCACTGACGGCTGACGGCTAACCCTGCGACATGCGCCCTGCGCCCTGCGACATGCGCCCTGCGCCCTGCGACCTGCGCCCTGCGACATGCGCCCTGCGACCTGCGACATGCGCCCTGCGACCCTGCGACCTGTACCCTGCGCCCTGGCCTTTCTCCTGATTGCCGTCCTCGCGTGCCAGATACCCGGGCTCGTCCCGCCCGCGCGGCCACAGACGGCGCCTGGAACGCCCCCCGCCGCGTCCCCGACGGCCCGGGAACTCACCCGCGCCCCGACGGCCATCCCCCCCACCGTCATCCCTGCCGAACTGCCCTCCCCCACCCCACCCTCCCCGTCCCCGACCCCGGTTCCGGCGAGGACGCCCGTGCCCTCTCCCACCCCACCTCCGGCCACACCTGTCCCGCCCTCCCCGACCCCCGTCCCGCCGCCTCCGACTGCTCCCCCCTCCAGCCCGGTCGCCGTCTGGGAGGGGACGGTCACGCTGAACGCCTACGACTGGGAGCGCGCGCTGGTCCCCACCGCCCCCGACGACCCCGTCTACCCCCACCCCCGGCTGGACTTCGGGGCCGTAGGCGGACCGGCCCCCCGCGCCTACCGCGCCGTCTTCATCCAGAACGACTACGTCCAGTTGGTCGTGCTCCCCGACCTGGGGGGCCGCATCCTCCGCTGGACCGACCGGACGACGGGCCGACAACTCTTCTACGCCAACCCGGTGGTCAAGCCCACCCACTGGGGCTACCGGGGCTGGTGGCTGGCCACCGGCGGGATGGAGTGGGCCTTCCCCACCGAGGAGCACGGGCTGATAGAGTACCGCCCGTGGGAGTACCGGCTGCTGGGCGACGGGGTCTACCTGCGGGGAGTGGACGACCGGAGCGGACTGGTGGTAGAGGTGACGGTGCGGCTGGAGCGGGGCACGAATCGCATCGCGGTCTCCCCGCGCATTTCCAATCCCACTGCCGAATCCCGGCCCTTCCAGTTCTGGGCCAACGCAATGCTGACCCTCTCCGACGTCAACGCCCCGTCCGGCGACCTGACTTTCGTCCTGCCGGTCTCCGAGGTCATCGTCCACTCCACCGGGGACGGGTCACTGCCCGGCCCGGGCGGGCGGATGGCCTGGCCGGTCCACAACGGGCGGGACTTCCGCCGCTACGGGGAGTGGCACTCCTATCTGGGTGTCTTCGCGCCTCAGGCCGCCGATGCGGGCTTTGCCGGCGCGTACGACCTGCAGACCGACCAGGGGGTGGTGCGGGTGGCCCCGTCCTCCATTCGGGGGGTGAAAATCTTCTGCCTGGGGGACCTGCCGTCCGACCTGTGGACCGATGACGGGAGCCGGTACTTTGAACTCTGGGGCGGGCTGACGGCCACGTTCTGGGACTATGCCTCGCTGGGGCCGGGCCGGAGCGTCAGTTGGACCGAGTACTGGTACGCGGTCAGTGGGATGGGGGGATATACCTGGGCGAACGCCGAAGGGGCCGCGCGGGTGACCCCGTTGGGGGACGGAGCCGAAGTGGCCGTGGAGACGGTCCGGCCGATGGCCGTGACGGTGGTGCTCCGGCGGGGGAACGAAGAGGCGGCCCGCTGGTCGGCCGAGGTGGGCCCGGGCCACCCCTTCCGCGCCCTCGGCGGGTCGGGGGGCGGACCGTGGACGCTGGAAATCATCGGCCCGCAGGGGCTTGCCCTGCGGGCCGAATCGCCGTGAGGAGATTCCCTCACACAAAGACACAGAGACACAAAGGCACAAGACTTTGTAATTATTCAGGCTTCCTCACCCCCCCGCCGCCTGCGACAGCACCCGGGGGGCAGCGGCGAAGCCGCTGGGGGGTGGAGTGAGGTTGAACAGTTAAAAACTTTGCGCCTTTGTGTCTTTGTGTGATTGGTATCTTACGCGCGGATTTCCTGCCGCTGGAAGAGGATGTAACTGACCGCGAACAGGAGAACCGTCGCGGCGATGAGCCCCGTCATCTGCGGCCAGATCAGCAGCAGACTCTGGCGCAGCGGCAACGGGGCCCCCAGAATCACCCCCTCCTGGAACTGCATCAGCACCGCCAGCAGTCCGAAGGCCCGCAGCGATGGATAGAGAAGCGCCATCGCGATCTCGTTGTAGAGGGCGATGGGCGAGACGCGGGCCAGCGCCCTGGCCACCTGGTCCTGGGCCAGCACCTCTGCCACCAGCCCGTACCGGACCGGCGCCAGCACCTGCGCGAGCCCCTGAGCGATCATCCCCCAGAACACGGTGAAGAAGAGCCAGACGGCGATGGCCGCCAGTGCGGCCGTGGCCGGCTGCCGGAAGCGGACCGAGAAGAGGAGCGCCATCGCCATCCAGACGCCGCCGTAGAAAATGGTCGCCACCAGGAAGAGGAGACTGCGGGCCACCTCCTCGCCGCCCGGCGGGACCCCCAGCCGCACCAGCCCCAGCCCGAAGACCAGGAGCCAGATGGCCGTCAGCGCCAGGGTCAGGGTGAAGAGGCCCGCCAGGAACTTGCCGAAGAGCAGCGCGTCCCGGTAGATGGGCTGGGCCAACACGCGGGAGAGGGTCCGCCGGTTGAATTCCCCGTTGACCGTATCAAAGGCCAGCGCGATGGCGATGAGCGGTACCAGGAAGGCCAGGAATCCGATGAAGGCCGGCAGCGGGTCCCGCTGGACGGTGAACAGCCGCAGGAAAAGGAAGCGGTCCTGGCCGACGGTGGTGCGCAGGTTCTCCGCCGCCGCGAAGACGGTACCGGCGGCCGTCAACACAATCAGCGCCTCCAGAATCTGCATCCGGACGCCGGTGAGGTAGTCGGCCATCTCTTTGGCCACCACCGCCCAGAGTCCGGTCCACGGCGAGCCTTCCCGAGGGAGCCGTCCAGCCTCAACCTTCGCGGCCATGCTCCACCTCCTGGAAGTATCGGGCGTAGACGTCGTCCAGGCTGGGTTCTTCTAACTGGAGGGCACGCAGGGAACCGCCCGCCTCCACGACGGCGCGGGCCGCCTCACCCCGCAGGTCCCGGCGGCCTTCCACCATGTACTTTTCCGGCCCCGTCTGGGCCGCTTTCGTGGCATCGGGCAGGCGACGGAGGGCCTCCAGAATGGCCGATGCCGGCCCCGTCGCCTCCACGTGCACCCGGTAGCCGCCGCCCAGGACCCGCCGGGCCAGTTCCTCCACCGTCCCCTCCAGGACCATCCGCCCGCGGTGGAACAGCCCCACCCGGTCGCAGACGGCCTGGACCTGGTGGAGAAGGTGAGAGGCCACCAAGACGGTGATCCCCTGCGCTTTCAGGTCGCGGATGGTGTGCAGGAACTCCCGCGCCGCCTCCGGGTCCAGCCCCAGCGTCGGCTCGTCCATGATGATGAGCGCGGGGCGCTTGATGAGCACCTCCGCCACCCCCAGCCGCTGGCGCATCCCCCGCGAGTAGGTGCCCACCGGACGGTCCGCCACTTCCATCAGGCCCATCCGTTCCAGCGCTTCATCTATCCGGCGGTACGCCTCGGCCCGGGGGATGCCGTTCAGTTTGGCGATGTAGATGAGGTTCTCCCGGGCGGTGAGGTCATCGTAGAAGCCCACCTGGTCGGGGATGTAGCCGACCCGGGCCTTGACGCTGAGCGGTTGCCGGGCGGGGTCCAGCCCCATCACCCGGACCGTCCCGGAGGTGGGCTCCGTCAGCCCCAGGAGCATCAGGATGGTCGTCGTTTTGCCCGAGCCGTTGGGCCCCAGAAGGCCGAAGACCTCGCCCGGCTCCACCACCAGGTTCAGACGGTCCACGGCGACGAAATCGCCGTAGCGTTTGGTCAGTTCCTGTGTCTGGATGACCGGTGCGTCCATAGGCCCTCCTTGAGAGAGGTGAGGGCCGGCCAGGTCGGAAGACCCGGCCGGCCGTTTCTTCGCCCGTTTACCGGCGCCCGAAGCGCATCACGGCCCAGCCCACCACCGCCACGGCCACCGCGATGAGGAGAATCCCCACCACGCCCCAGAGGGTGGAGGTGAGCACGGTGATGCGGAAGTCCGCCGACTCGTAGCCGCCCTCCTGGGGACGGGCCCGGACGGTAAGCATGTAGTCCCCCGCCACGGCCTTATCGGCGGGCTTGACGTGCATCGTGACCTCCACCTGCTGGCCGACGGGGATTTCCTGAATCCGGTCGGGCTCAAAGCGGACCGACCATCCCGAGGGCGCGCTGGCGGAGAGTTCCACGTTGAGGGCCGGCGCGGAGCCGTTGTTCTGGACCACCAGCCGGACCGGGGTCTCGCGGCCGGTATAGACCTGGGTGGACAGCCGCTCGTCGGGGGTGGTGATGGTCAGGTCCGGCTGCCCGGTCACTTCCGCCACCAGGGAGACCCGGGCCTCACTCTCGCCGCCCAGCGCGGCGACCTCAATGGGGTAGGTTCCCGCCGGAATCTGGGCATACGGCCGGGCCTCAATGCTGATCCGCTTGGACTCGTTGGCCCCCACGGGCAGACTGGTCACCTCCTGGCCCATGTAGCGGAAGGAGACCTGGAAGCCCTCCGGGGCACTGGCCTGCAGGTTGACGGTGGTCTCTTCATCCCCCTCGTTCTTCAGGGTGGCGTCGTAGCGGAAGGTCGTGGTGGCGGCCCCCCGCAGGGTAGGCAGGTCCACCGAGAGGCTGAGGCGGGGCGGCAATTTGGCCGCCACGGTCACTTCCAGGGGGAATTCGGCCGACACCCCCTCCCCGTGGGCCACGACCGTCCAGCGGTAGGTGTCGCCGGGGACGTTCTCCGGCACGACCACCCGCAGGCT
>JAPYWT010000061.1 GCA_028276215.1 Thermoflexus sp.
CGAAGCGCTGCTCTCCTGTCCTGGAACCGGGAAACAGGCCCGCATGGTCTGATGGTGGCGTACCAGGGTACCGGTGCCTCACCTCGTCTGGCGAAACTGACCCCCTGGCTGACCCGCTATGGCCCCTACCTGCGCCGCTTCGTCCTGCAACGCGAAGACCCCCATCTGGCCGTGTGGATGAATCTGACAGGACTCGTGCCGGACATTCCCTCGGCGGTTCTCTTCACCGACCTCCAGGCCGCACTGGAATCCAGAAAGGAAGAGAAATGATCTCCGAAGAAACCGTCACTCAAACCTGGCAGCGCGTTGCCCTGAGCACCCCTCAGGAGGCGCAGCGCTATATGCACCAGATGTCGCAGGAACAGCCCGCGGTCCTGGCCTATCTGCTGACGATGGACGGCGACCCCTTCAACCGGAACGAAATGGGGTACATCCTCTTCATCGCCCTGGTCGTCTGGCAGATTATGAAGCAGAGCGATCAGGGCCTGCGGTCGGTTCCCATTGAGGCGATAGAGCAGGCGGATGAAGCCAACTTCTCGTTCCTGGAACAACTTCTAACCGCTGGCGAGATGGACTTTGAGGCCGCCGTTGTGCGAATGATCGCGGAGTATCCGGAGCCGGAAGTGTTGCGGTACATCGTTGAGGCGTTGATGGAAGAAGACGAAGAGGAACCCTTCCGGGACGAATACCGGGGGCTGGCGTTTGTCAATTTGAAGACGGTGCTGGACGCTTTCATCGCCAGCCCGGCCCTGACGGGGGGAGAAACCCGCGGTGGAGCGCGCCGGCACCGGCCTTCCTCCCGAAGTCGGCGGGACTCCTGAGGGGGAGGTAGAGCCCAGGCCAGGACGTGCGCGCATGCGGCGTCACTCAAGACCACGCGGCCTGGCCTGAAAGAAGTTGCCAAATCAGGTGGCTTGTAGTAAAATGGCTAAATGGCTAATGGTTACCCCCCAAAAACGATTCCAGGTAACTGCCTACCCAAGAGTCGTTTCGTAAAAAACCACGAAGGACACGAAGGCCACACAAAGGACACGAAGGACGATTTTTACCCTTTTGTGTACTTCGTGAGTACTTTGTGCCCTTGTGGTAGGTAATTACGATTCCAGCCAGAAGGAGGTGATCCGGGGTTTCACATCAGGTACTGTTCAACCGTTCGTCCGCCTTCCGTACCGTTTATCCACCATTGTTCCCCATTTTATCAGGAGGAAAAAGGATGAACGCGCTTGTGGTCCTGATTCTGGCCGCCATCGGTGTCGGCGTCGGCTACGGCGTCTACGCCAAGAGTATTGACCGCAAGGTCATCCAGCCCGACCCCTCCAAAGCCACGCCCGCCAGGATGTACATGGACGGCGTGGACTTCATCCCTGCCAACCGCAACGTCCTCTTCGGCTACCAGTTCAAGTCCATCGCCGCCCTCGGCCCCATCCTGGGCCCCATCATCGCCGTCCAGTGGGGATGGCTCCCGGCGCTGGCCTGGATCATCCTGGGCACCTTCTTCATCGGGTGGGTCCAGGACTACTCCAGCATCATCATGGGCGTCCGGGAGGAGGGGCAGACCTTCGGCGCCCTCAGTTACCGCCTCATCTCCCCGCGCGCCCGCAACATCCTCCTGGCCTTCATCTACGTCTACCTGCTGATGATTATGGGCGCCTTCGGTATCCAAGTGGGGGGAGGCAGTATCACCGACCCTAAGAGTATCCTTGAGGTGTCGGGCCGCGCCTTCGGAGTCCAAGGAGGTTTGCTGCCCAACCCGGCCGTACCCTTGGGGGTTATCATCGTCACCCTGGCTGGCGTCCTGGCCGGGCAGATGACCTATAAGTGGAAGCAGGACATTATCCTGACCACGGTGGTCACCGTCGTCATCGCCCTGGTCGGCATCTGGGTGGGAACCCTCCCGGCCGTACAAAACTTCTTTAAAGCCATTTACGGGTATCAGGTGATAGACGGGAAGACCGCTTCCCCCTTCCTGTTCCTCAGGGTCACTCAGGCCGGCTTCATCGGCAGCCTCCTGTTGCTCATCTTCTGCTACCTGGGCGCGGTCCTTCCCATCTGGCGGTGGGCCCAGCCGATCAACTACGTCGCCTTCTGGATCGTTCTCTTCGGCGTCCTGGGCGGCATCATCGGCCTGCTGATCGGGCGCCCCAGCCTGGGAGACTTCCCGGCCTACCAGACCTTCATGGGCCCTGCGGGTCCCCTCTGGCCGATGCTCTTCGTAACCATCGCCTGCGGCGCCATCTCCGGCTGGCACAGCCTGGTCTCCTCCTCCGGCACCGCCCGCCAGTTGGAGAAGGAGACGGACGCCCTCTACGTGGGCGGCGGGGCCATGTTCCTGGAGATGGTCTTCGCCACCCTCGCCTTCCTGACCGCCACGGCTGGCGTCGGGTTCGCGAAGTACACGGAAATGAAGGGCTGGACAGTCCCGGCGGCCGTCTTCCCCCAGGGTCTCTCCACCTTCCTGAACTACTGGGGGCTGGACGCCGCGCTGGGCAAGGGCTTCGGTGCCGCCTACGGGTCCGTCTTCCTCACCCTGATGGCGCTGACCATCATGCACCTGGTGGTCCGCTTCATGCGGGTGGCCAGCGCCGAGGCGCTGGGTGACCGCTTCCCCATCCTGCGCAACGTCCACGTGGGCACCATCATTGCTCTCCTTCTCACCATCTTCCTCATCTGGATCGTGCCCTTCCTGCAAATCTGGGGGGTCTTCGGTGCAGCTAACCAGTTGATGGCTTCCCTGGCCCTGCTGCTCATCACCCTCTGGCTGATGTCCAAGGCCAAGAGTTACCAGTGGACCTTCTGGCCCTTCGTCTTCATGTTCGTTACTACCGTTGGGGCCCTTCTCTGGTCAGCCTATGCGGCGTTCTTCCGCAATCTGCCCAAGCAAACAGCCTGGCAGGGTGTGGTTGCACAGGTAACGATTGGAACGCTGGCGCTGGTCCTGGTAGTGTTGGCCATTATTCTGGTGGCGGACGCCCTGGGGTCCATCCGCCGCTACCGGGCGGAACTGGCCAAGGCGCGCCGGTAAGACCGGTCCGCTGGCAGGCAAACGCAAGGAGCAGGGCGGGCTCCCCACCCGCCCTGCTCTTGTAACACCAGGTACGCGCTTCGTAACTATTCAGGCGCTGACTGAAGTCACCCTTCCTGGGCCTTTGGCCGATGGTCGGTCTTCGCCGACCCTCTATTTTGGGATGTGCGTGGAAGGGTGTCGGCGAAGGCCGACACCTGGTACGAAGTGCCCAGGGAGGAGGATTTCAATCGGCTGAATAGTTACCGCGCTTCTTTGTGGAGACTGATAGTGCACTTTGAGGTCATCGGGAAGATCACAAATATAGAGGTTATTGCCACGGGAAAAGCTATTCGCGACCTGGCCCGATTGGAAAGGCGATATGGTCGTGGGCGCTGGCGCAAGATGAAAGGCATTGCGACCGTGCGCCTTCTCAATGGCAGTGTACGACGCGCTGAAGTACACTGGTACGAAGCATATGGCATTGGCAAGAAGCGAATGAAGATCAAACGATTCCTGGATTGAGCAAGGGATATGGAACCCCAATTCGTTATCTGCATTCAGAGTAACGGCAGTGAAGACCTGCAAACCGGAAAGGTGTATCGGGTCCTACCCGATGAGTCCGCCGCCCGCGATGGATATATTCGGGTGATAGACGAATCTGGAGAAGACTACCTATATCCGGCGGCCTACTTTGTTCCGATTGCCCTCCCCAAGGAAGCGGAACAGGCTTTGTTCGCTCAGATACCCTCGCTGGCCTGACTCCCTGTCAGGGGGATAAACAGATGCTACTCCAGGTTCTGATGCCCATCCCAACCACGTTCCGCCACTGCCTGGCCTGTGAGGCTCTTTCGGGAGATGTGGTGGGAAACGTCGCGCGCGCCGAGATGGTGGAGGAGTACCCGACGGAGTTCCTGGAGGAGTTTGACCGCCTGATGCGCTGGATCAACGAACTGACCTTTCGCTTCGGGCCGGCGCTCCAGGTTCGGGTGGTGGACCCCCAATCCCCGGAGGGGCTCTGGAAGTGCCTGCGGTACGGCGTCCGCCGATACCCGACGTTTCTTCTGCCCGGCGGGCGCAAGGTCGTCGGGTGGGACTGGGAGGCACTGGAGGGTGCCCTGCGGGAGATGGCGGAAGGGCGGGATGCAGGATGCAGGACGCAGGGTGCAGGATAAATCCTGCGCTACATCCACCGTAGCACAGGATTTATCCTGTGGATGCAGGACATAGGACGCAGGATGCAGGATGAATCCTGCGCTACATCCACCGTAGCACAGGATTTATCCTGTGGATGCAGGATGAATCCTGCGCTACATCCACCGTAGCACAGGATTTATCCTGTGGATGCAGGATGAATCCTGCGCTACATCCACCGTAGCACAGGATTTATCCTGTGGATGCAGGGCGCAGGATGAATCCTGCGCTACATCCACCGCAGCACAGGATTTATCCTGTGGATGCAGGGCGCAGGATGCAGAGTGCAGGATGAATCTGCGCTACAAGAGGGTCAAAGTGAATCAGAGCGAGGCGAAGCGGCAGCAATGGCTGGAAAAACTGGAATGCCGTCTGCGGGACGCCGGATGCGCCCTGCGGGACATCCTCTACGGGATGACTCTCTACGACTGGGTGCTGGAACTGCAGAAGGCGCGCGGGGAGGTGGAGCGCGTCTTCACTCTGCTGGTCTTCGGCGACCTGCTGGGCATCCCCATCCTGACCCCGTACTACACCATGCGCCTGCTCCCGTACATGGTCCCTCGCATTGAGGCCTGGCGCCGTAGCATGCTCCGGGAACGGGACCTGACCGACCTGTTTGACCAGGAAATCGGTTAGGGGTATAATCATAAGATAGTAGGAAGCACGATGGTATCATGGCAAGAACGCGAAGCACCAAGGGTTGAGCGCAAGCGCAGGGAGAACGAAAGAAAATTTGGCAATTGGGAAGAACTACCTGACGGCGGTCGCCGTTACTTCTATGAGATTCAGGGACGCGCGGGTTGGAAAGCGCGCTATGTCAAGGAGGTAGATACTTCGGAGCAAACAATCCGGTTCTACCAGGAAATCTACAATGAACGGGGACAATTAGTAGAAATTCACGAGAAGTATCCGGTGGACAAAGGGCATAAGAGAGTGCAGGAGGGCAGTTATGAAGGTTTCCCGACAAAGGGTTGCTCAAAAAATCATTGACTACCTCTATCATCGCATCACCCTGTCAGATCTGGTAGACTGGGCAGAGTCAGCAATGATGGAGGCAGATTTTGAGGAGCGAGATACTGAACTTCTCCGGGACATCATTGGCCGCATCGGTCTGGCAGATGTGAGGGCTTTTGGGATTACATGGGAGGATTGGGAAGATTTCCTGTCACGGCTGGGCTATCGTATCAGCATAACGGTTTCAGAAGCCCCAGCGCTGGCAGAGCCATAACCATTGCCGAGAAGGTTCAACCAACTCCGAGGAGGATGGATCAAAATGGCTGAGCAGAGAAGCAAATGGCAGAACTTCCTGGACGGTGTCAAGAGCGTCCTCTACGGGATGGCCGGGCACGATATGGCCCGCTTCGCCCTCAAGACGCGCGGGAGCATGGAGCATCTCTTCATCCTGGTCACCATGGGCGACCTGCTGGGCATTCCGATTCTCCCGCCCTATTACTCCCTGCGCCTGCTCCCCTACGTCGTCCCGCAGATCGCCACCTGGAAGCGGCGCATGCTCCGGGAACGGGACCTGACCGACGCCCTGGCCTGACCCACCCGTCCACTCGCGCACTTGCACACTTGCCAACTTGCACACTTGCACACTTGCCAACTTGCACACTCGCACACTCGCTCAAGGAGGTCACCTTGTCCCTCGCAGAAGTCTTTAAACAGCACCCCGAGCGCCGCTACATCATGTTCGGCGGCAAGGGCGGACTGGGCAAAACCACCTTCTCCGCCGCCACCGCGTATTGGCTCGCCCAACAGGGCTACAAAGTCCTGGTCTTCTCCGTAGACCCCCAGGCGTCCCTCTCCGACATCTTCCAGCAGGACATCTTCGGCAAAGGGGCCGTGGAGATTATCCCCGGGCTCTTCGCCCAGGAGATAGACGCGGACCGGCGCATCCGCGAGTACCAGGACGAAATCCGGCAGAAAATCCTGAACATGTACGGCCTGGAGAAGGTGCCCGACGAGATTGAGGACTACATCCAGGCCGCCGCCGCCGAGCCCGCGATGGAAGAGAGCGCCATCTTTGACCAGGTGGTGGACATTATCGTCAGCGGTGACTACGACTACTACATCTACGACCTGGTCCCCCTGGGCCACGCGCTCTACTACCTGAGCATGGCCAGCGTCTACGACCAATGGATCGGGAAAATCACCAAACTCCGGGAGGAGATGCAGGAGTACGCCCAGGTGGCCGCGCTGATGCGCCGGGACGAGGAACTGGAAGAGGACAAAATCCTGGCGGAGTTGCAGGACATCCGCTACCGGATCAACACCTCGTCCAGCATCCTGACCGACAAGGAGAAGACCGCCTTCTTCTTCGTCCTGGTGCCCGAGGAGATGATTATTCTGGATACGGTCAAGGCCGCGGGGCTTTTCGCCAAATTCCAGGTCCCCATTTCCGGTTACATCGTCAACCGGGTCATCCCGACGGAACTGGAGCAGCAGCAGATTCCGGAATATCTGCGCCACCGCATCCAGATGCAGCGAAAGTACCTGGAGGAAATTCGTCAGCGCTTCGGCAACCAGGTACTGGCCTACATCCCGGAGTTTGAGCGGGACATCACCGGCCTGGAGATGATCCGGCGGATGGCGGAGGCGATGTTCGGAGGTGCGGAATGATTGAAAAGTCCATGATGCAATTCGTGCAGGAGCACCCCAAACTGAAATACGTCTTCTTCGGCGGCAAGGGCGGCGTGGGCAAGACGGTGATGGCCGGGACGGCCGCGCTCTGGTTTGCCCGCCAGGGCCGGCGCACCCTGCTGGCGTCCACCAACCCCGTCCACTCCCTCAGCGGCCTCCTGCGGCAGGACGTTTTTGGCAAACCCACCCCGGTGGAAGGCGTCCCCAACCTCTGGGCCTACGAGATTGACACCAAAGACACCATTGAGCGGTCCAAAAAGGAGATTCGGGAGAAAATTGAGTGGTTCCTCAAATACGCCGACATCCGGGTCAAGACCGACGAGTTCGTGGAGTCCGCCACGATGAACCCGGCCTTTGAAGAGTCGGCGATGTTTGAGAACATGATTGACATCATGTTTGAAGACAAGTACGAGGTCTACGTCTTTGACACCGCGCCGACCGCCAACGCCCGCCGTCTCCTGGGGATGTCCAGCGTCTACTCCATGTGGGTCAACAAGATGGTCCAGAGCCGCCAGGAGGCGATGACGCTGCGGGAACTCCTCTCCTACAGCAAGAAGAAGCAGGAGAAGGACCCGCTGATGGAGTACCTGCTCCGCTTCCGGGACCGTATGGCCCACGCCAAAGAGTTGCTGACGGATGCGGAGAAGACGGCCTTCTTCTTCGTCACCCTGCCGGAGGCCCTGCCCATCGCGGTCATCCGCCGGTTCATCAACTGGTTTGACGAGTTCGGCATCCCGGTCGGCGGCGTCGTGGTCAACATGCTGATAGACCCCAACGCGGTGGGGGAAAACCCGCCGGAATTCGTCCGCAACCGCATCGCGATGCAGGCGGAGTACATGGAAGAAATCCGGCGGCTCTTCCCCAACGTCCGTGCCCTGGTCCCCCTCTTTGAGACCGAAGTCCAGGGCGTACCCATGCTGGAGCGCACCGCCGCCCACCTTTTCTCCTAATCACGTTTCACGTTTTACGTTTCACGTTTCACGTTTCACGTTTCACTTTTCCCGAGGTCCCTGTGCACCCATCCCTGCTGATCCTTCTGGTCGGATTCCTGTACATCCTGGGCTTCAACGGCCTGTCCTACCTGCGCCACCAGGGCCTCTCCTCCCGGTTCATCCTGGAGGGACTGCTCCTGACCGGAGCCGGAGCGGCCCTGGCGTTAGTGGCTCCCCTTCACCCCATCATATTCCTCCTGCTCCTCTACCTGCTCACCATGCGCGTGCGCATCCTGATAGACCTGGGCAACGGTATCGCGGGCCGGGGGCAGCCGGAGCGGGCCCTCCGGTTTTACGACCTGGCCCTCCGCCTGGGCGCGGATGCCTTCAGCCAGCGGGTTGCCCAGATCAACCGGGGCGCGGCCCTGCTCCAGTTGGGCCGGGCCGAGGAAGCCTGCCGGATTCTGCGGGAGGTGGTGGCCGACCAGAGCATCCGGCTGGGGGCCAAGTACCAGGCCGCCGCCTGCTACAATCTGGGCCTGGCGTGCCGTCGCACCGGGCGGGAGGCGGAGGCCATCCAGCGCTTCAACGAAGCCATAGACGCCCTGCCCGGTTCGGTTTACGCCTACGGCGCCCGGCAGGCGCTGAAGAAAGGGCAGGAAACCCGGGATACCGAACCGGAAAAACAGCCGTAGCGCAGGCCGTCAGGCCCGTTTGTGGGTTTTTATGGCGGCGGCTTTGCCGCCGCCATAAAAACCCCTCTATTGTTATCCGCCAAAGATAGCCCGTCCCTTCATCGGAGGAGGTTTCCCCATGCGCATCCTGGAATCCGGAATGGGCGAATTGCTCCAACCGATAGACCTGGACGAATTCCGCGAGTGGAACCGGGAGAAGAAGGCCCACGGTCTGGTGGATAAACTCATGACCGAACAGGAGGCCATCTCCCGGTTCGTTTATGACGGGTGCTACATCGGCACCGAACTCTACGGTACCGTCCGCGCCCCGATGAGCCTGGCGCGGGAGGTCGTCCGCCAGGGGAAGAAAAACCTGCGGGTCGCCGGACAGGGCGTATTGGAACTGGACCTCTGGCTGGGCGCCCACCTGGTCAAAACCCTGGACATCACCTACATCGGCCTGGAGGTCTACGGCACCTCTAACTGCCTGCGCCGCGAGGTGGAGAGCGGACGGGTGGAGAAAGTCGTGGAGTGGTCCAACGGCGGCATCACCTGGCGCTTCAAAGCCACCGCGATGGGTGTTCCCTTTATCCCGGTCCGCTCCATGCTGGGCACCGACACCTTCCGCTACAGCGCGGCCAAAGTGGCCGAGTGCCCCTTCACCGGGATGAAGGTCTGCCTGATCCCGGCCCTCATCCTGGACGTGGGGCTCATCCACGTCCACCGGGCCGACCGCTACGGCAACGCCCAGATTGAGGGCATCAGCGGCTTCGCCTTTGAACTGGCGCGCGCCTCTAAACGGCTCATCATCAGCGCCGAAGAGATTGTGGATACGGAGGAAATCCGCCGCTATCCGGACCGGACCATCATCCCGTACTACCTGGTGGACGCGGTCGTCCATGCCCCCTTCGGCTCCTACCCTGGCGAGATGGTCTACATGTACGAACGAGACGAGGAGGCCATCCGGGAGTGGGTGGAAGCGTCCAAAACAGAAGAGGGGACCCAGGCCTATCTGAACAAGTACGTCTACGGCGTTGCCAACCACCAGGAGTACCTGGAGTTGGTCGGCTGGGAGCGGCTGGAACGCGTGAAGGCCGCAGTGGAGGGACGGTGATGGCAACCCCAGACTACAACCCCACCG
>JAPYWT010000435.1 GCA_028276215.1 Thermoflexus sp.
CCAGGTATCCCCAGACGACGACGGCGCTCTGGGTGTGCCCGCTGGGGAAGCCGTAGCCGGTGGCATCCCAGAGGACCTTCACCCGCCCCGGCGCGTACTCCGGCGGGCGCGGCAACGCCGCCAGGGCCTTCGCCACCGCATTGGTGTAGGCGCAGAGCAGAAAGGCGATGGTCAGCCGGGCGCCCGTCCGTCGGTCCAGACACCAGTAGACCAGCGGCAACAGCAGGAGGAAGAACTCCTCCTCCCCCATAAACGTGAAGGCCCGGAAGGGCCAGTCCAGCGCAGGGCTGAACTGCTGGAACCAGGCAATGACCCGAAGGCCCCACTCCATTAAACTGTCCACAGGTCACCTCCTCGGCGGATTGGGCTCACACCAAGACACAAAGGCACAAAGTTTTTTTGTATATTTTCTTTATTCAACCGTCTCAGCCACTCTCTCCGTTCGGCCTGAATCCACCGGTCGGCCTCGGCGTAGCCCTGAAAGATCGCCGCCATTTCTGGTTTCATCGCCAGCAGAGGGGGGACGGGCGGCGGCAGGCCGCCGCCCGTCCCACGCGCACGCTCACCGAATCACGGCCACCGACGCAACGCGGTCGCCATCGCGCAACTCCATGACGCGGGCGCCCCGGGCGGAGCGGCCCATCGCGGGGACCGACGCCGCCGGTACCCGCAGGATGATGCCCCGCGCGGAGACCAGGGTGACCTCATCCTCCGGGCCGACGACCCGCGCCGCCGCCACAGCCCCCCGGGCCGGCATCTTGCCGCCGATGCCCACCACGCCCTTGCCGTGACGCCCCTGCAGGGGGAACTCCGAAAGCGGCGTCCGCTTCCCAAAGCCGCGCTCCGTCACCACCAGCAGGTCCGATTCCGGGATGACCACGTCCGCGCTGGCGACCCGGTCTCCGTCCTCCAAACGGATGCCGCTCACGCCTGCCGCCATTCGCTTCATCGGGCGGACCTCGTCCTCCCGGAAGCGCAACGCCTGCCCGTGCTCCGTCACCAGGATCAGTTCGGCGTCCCCCGGCGTCAGCCGGACCCAGCCCAGTTCGTCCCCGTCCTCCAGGACAATGGCCACCAGCCCGCCGGACCGGATGTTGGCGAACTCCGCAAGCGGCGTCCGTTTGACCTTCCCCCCGACGGTGACCATAGTCAGGAAGCCCTCGGAGAAGTCCCGCACGGCCAGCGCGGCCGTCACCTGCTCCCCCGCGTCCAGCGCCAGCATTCCCGCCAGCAGGACGCCCTGGGCCGTCCGGTCGGCGGACGGTATCTGGTAGACCCGCTCTGCGTAGACCTTCCCCCGGTTGGTGAAGAAGAGCAGGGTGTCCGTTGTCCGGGCCGCCAGGAGATAGAGGACGGAGTCCTCCTCCTTCGTCTGGATGCCGATGACGCCGCGCCCGCCCCGGGCCTGGGCCCGGAAGAGCCGCTCCGGCACCCGCTTGATGTAGCCGCGCTGAGTGATGATGACCAGGACGGCCTCCTCCGCGACCAGTTCCTCCTCCTCAAACTCGGCCTCCACGCCGTGGATGATGGCCGTGCGCCGGGGGTCGCCGTACGTTTTCTTCAACTCTTCCAGGTCGGTGCGGATGACGCCCAGGATTTTGCGCGGAGAGGCCAGCAGGTCCTCCAGGTAGGCGATGCGGCGGATCAGTTCTTCGTACTCGTCGTCTATCTTCTGGCGCTCCAGCGCGGCCAGCCGCCGCAGGGGCATGTCCAGGATCGCCTGGGCCTGGACCTCCGTCAGGTGGAAGCGCTCCATGAGCCGGACCCGCGCCGTCTCCACGTCCGGCGACTGGCGGATGGTCTGGATGACGGCGTCCAGGTGGTCCAGCGCGATTTTCAACCCCTCCAGGACGTGTGCCCGCGCCTGTGCCTTCGCCAGTTCGTACCGGCTGCGGCGGACGATGACCTCCCGCCGGTGCTCCACGTAGAGTTCCAGCGCCCGTTTGAGGGTGAGCAGGCGCGGCTCGCCGTCCACCAGGGCCAGCAACTGGACGCTGAAGGTGGACTGGAGCGCGGTGTATTTGAAGAGGCGGTTGAGGACGGTCTTCGGCTGGGCCCCGCGCCGGAGTTCTATGACAATGCTCATCCCCCGCCGGTCGGATTCGTCCCGCAGGTCGGAGATGTCCTCCAGACGGCCATCGCGCGCCAGTTCGGCAATCCGTTCCAGCAGCGCGCTCTTGTTGACCTGGTAGGGGATTTCGGTGACGACGATGCGGTGGCGCCCGCCGTTGGTCTCCTCCACGTGGGCCTGGGCGCGGACGGTGATGAGGCCCCGGCCCGTGGCGTAGGCCTGGACCAACTCCTCGCCGCCCAGGATGACGCCGCCGGTAGGGAAGTCGGGGCCGGGGAGAAACTGCATCAGGTCCTCTACGGTGACCTCATCCCGTTCCTCCCAGTGGTCCACCAGGTAGGCGATGGCGTCGCAGACCTCGCTCAGGTTGTGGGGCGGGATAGAGGTGGCCATGCCGACGGCGATGCCCGAGGAGCCGTTCACCAGCAGGTTGGGGAGGCGGGCCGGGAGGACGGCGGGCTCCTGGAGCGTCCCGTCAAAGTTGTCCACCCAGTCCACCGTGTCCTTATCCAGGTCGTTCAGCATCTCGGCGGCGATGGGGGCCAGGCGGGCCTCGGTGTAGCGCATCGCGGCCGGGCTGTCGCCGTCCACGGAGCCGAAGTTGCCCTGTCCGTCCACCAGCGGGTAGCGCAGGGAGAAGTCCTGGGCCATACGGGCCATGGCCTCGTAGACGGCGGCGTCGCCGTGGGGGTGGTACTTGCCCAGGACCTCGCCGACGATGCGGGCGGACTTTTTGTAGGGGGCGCCGGGGTGCAGGCCCAGTTCGTGCATGGCGTAGAGGATGCGCCGCTGGACCGGCTTGAGGCCGTCCCGGACGTCGGGCAATGCCCGCGCGATGATGACGCTCATCGCGTAGTCCAGGTACGCGCGGCGCATCTCGTCTTCAATGGTGACGGGTTGGATGGTGCCGATCTCCATAACCTATATTTCTCACACAAAGACACAAAGGCACAAAGATT
>JAPYWT010000377.1 GCA_028276215.1 Thermoflexus sp.
TTCTTTTATTTCTCACACAAAGACACAAAGGCACAAAGATTTTCTTTTATTTCTCACACAAAGACACAAAGGCACAAAGATTTTCTTTTATTTCTCACACAAAGACACAAAGGCACAAAGATTTTCTTTTATTTCTCACACAAAGACACAAAGGCACAAAGATTTTCTCTTTTTTCTCTTTGTGTCTTTGTGTCTTTGTGTGAGATTTGTCTTTGTGTGATGTTTCTCATCGGTCCACGGTGGAGGCGAGGGCGTTCATGGCCACCCAGACCTGGTAGACGGTGGGCATGTCGTCCCCGGTCCACTCCACGGTGCGGCCGTCCACCCGGCGGGCGCCGGGGACCAGCAGGGCCATGTCGGCGTGGAGGGCGCTCAGGAAGACCACCCGCAGGGTGATGGGCGCGGGGACCGTCAGCGGGGGGACGGTCCGGCTCAGGGCACGCGCGGCGGCCTGACGGATGAGGTAGTGGGCCGTCGCTGGGGGGATGCAGCGGGCGGCGGTGCGGGTGATGCCCTCTTTGACGGCGACGGTCTCTATGTCGCCCAGCAGGGCCCGGGCCTCCTCGGTGACGGCCCGGTCGCCGGTGACCAGGACGACGGGGACGCCGAAACCGCCCGCCAGGGCGGCGTTCAGCCCGGCCTCTCCCACCCGTCGGCCGTTCAGTTGCGCCTCCACGACGCGCCGGCTCCAGGTGTGCTCCAGGACTGCCCCGGCGGTGCCGGAGGCGCCGTGGTAACCGATGAGGAAGACGGCGTCCACATCCGGACCGATGCCCTGCATCATCTCCAGCGGTTTGGGGCTGCCGGAGATGAGTTCCGCCGCCGGGTTCAGTTCCTCAATCAGGAGATTGGTCATTCCGGCGTGGCTGTCGTTGACGACGATGCGGGTGGCGCCACCCTCCCGCGCGCCCTCAATGGCCGCGTTGGCCTCGGCGGTCATCAGTTTGCGGAAGCGCTCGTACTCTTTGTGCTCCGGGCGGACGTGATCCATCGCCACGACGCCGGAGATGCCTTCCATGTCAACGGAGATCAGGATGGTCTTCATGGTGTCTGGTAGATTGGTAGATTGGTGAATGGGTAATATGAGAAGCGGGTTACCGAAGTAACTTCAAGAACTCTTCGCGGGTCAAGCCAGCGCTCTTGATCAGGCGCAAAGTCAGCCCTCTACCGAGGCTTCGGTTATGCCAGGGGATAACCACGCGCCGATTGTCC
This sequence comes from Thermoflexus sp., assembly GCA_028276215.1. Taxonomy (GTDB): domain Bacteria; phylum Chloroflexota; class Anaerolineae; order B4-G1; family DUEL01; genus SpSt-77. The sequence continues at coordinate 1,213 of JAPYWT010000377.1, forward strand.
GATAGTCGCCACATCACGACGTGGCTTCCTGTCTGGTGGTCTATCTCAAAACCGGCGCGCTGCAGCGCCTGGATCATCTGGCGGGGCGTGACCGCAGGCAATCTGGGCATTATGCCGGTTCCAGCGCAATGCTGAGGCGGCCCACGAATTGCTCGGTCGCCTCCTCCACCGGGATGGGCTCGCCATGTTTCAGCAGGCTGGCACAGTAGGCCCGAATGGCATCGGCGGCCATTTCCCGGGCTTCTTCCAGGGTCCGCCCTTCGGTGTAGCAGCCGGGGAGTGCGGGGATCGTCACCAGGTATCCCCCCTCTGGCTGGCGCTCAATGATGACGGTGAATTGATAAAGGGGCATTTTTTCCTCCCAAACAGGAACACCTGACGGCCTGCGCTACGTATTCATAGAGGACTCACTTCAGGGAGCGGGAACTCTTCAAGGTAGAGCGCAGTGGCTTCCTGGAGATTGGCAATCGCTTCGTCAATGGTATGGCCCTGGCTGACGGTACCGACTTCCGGGCATTCGGCCACGTATAGATTCCCTTCTCTGTGTACGATTGCGGTAAATGTGTGAACAGGCATCCATATCCTCCGTCTCGGTCAATCTCTGCGTCCTCTGCGCCTCGGCGGTGATCAGCGGTTCTCTATCAGGGATTGGACGGCGGTGTAGACGTCCGCTTCGCGGCGGGCGATACGGTCCACCCAGTCCTCTATCGCGGCCGCGCCCACTCCCGCCAGCAACCGGCCCAGCAGTTCCTGCTCCAGGGCACGGAGCAGGTTATCGCGGGCGCGTGCCCGCTCCCGATGGGCCCAGAGGCCGCTGGATTCCAGATAGGCCCGGTGGGCCGCGATGGCCTCCAGCACCTCCGCCACCCCGCTCCCGTCCAGCGCGATGGTCTTGAGGACGGGGGGCCGCCAGGCCGCGTCCTTTCCGGGCCCGGCGTTGTTGCGGCCCAGTTCCAGCGCTATCTCCAGCGCGCGGGCCGTCTGGGCGGCGCCGGGCCGGTCGGCTTTGTTCACCACCAGGATGTCCGCAATCTCCATGAGGCCGGCCTTCAGCGCCTGGACGTCGTCGCCCAGGCCCGGGGCCTCCACGACAATGGTGGTGTGGGCGGTACGGGCGATGTCCACTTCCGCCTGCCCGACGCCCACCGTCTCCACCAGGACGACGGCGAACCCGGCGGCGTCCAGCACTCGGACCACGTCGCCGGTGGCGCGGGCCAGTCCGCCCAGACTCCCCCGGGTCGCCATGCTGCGGATGAAAATGCCGGGGTCGCCCGCCAGGTCCCGCATGCGCACCCGGTCGCCCAGGAGCGCGCCGCCGGTGAAGGGACTGGTGGGGTCCACGGCGACGATGCCCACCGTCGCTCCGCGCCGACGGAAGCCCTTGGCCAGTTCGTTGACCAGGGTGGACTTGCCAGTGCCGGGGGCGCCGGTGATGCCGACGACGTGCGCGCGGCCGGTATACGGGTGCAGGGCGGCCAGGGCCTCCCGGGCCGGGGGGCCGTCGTCCTCAATCAACGAGATGAGGCGCGCCAGCGCCCGCCGGTCGCCCTCCAGAACGCGGGGGACCAGTTCCACGGTCAGCCCTCACCGCAGGCCCGGCGGACGGCCTCCACGATAGTCAGCGTGGACGTGCCGGGGCCGAAGATGGCTTCCACGCCCGCCTCTTTGAGCGCGGGCACGTCCTCATCGGGGATGATGCCGCCGACGAAGACTTTGACGTGGTCCAGGCCGGCCTCTCGCAGCCCCTGGATGACGCGCGGGACCAGGGTCATGTGGGCGCCGGAGAGGATGGAGAGCCCCACCGCGTCCACGTCTTCCTGCAGGGCGGCCTCCACAATCATCTCCGGTGTCTGGCGCAGGCCGGTGTAGATGACCTCCATACCGGCGTCCCGCAGGGCGCGGGCGACCACTTTGGCGCCCCGGTCGTGGCCGTCCAGGCCGGGCTTGGCGATCAGAACCCGCAGTCGTTCTCCCATAGTACCTCCCGAGGAAGAAGCAAGATGCAGGATGCAGGATGCAAGATGGGTGTCGGGTTGGCAGGATAATTATACCGTGTTTTTCGGGGCGCGCCAATGGTTGGACGACGGACCACAGACGACGGACGACAGACCACAGACCACAGACGACAGACCACAGACGACGGACCACAGACCACAGACCACAGACGACGGACCACAGACCACAGACGACAGACCACAGACGACGGACGACGGACCACGCGCGATTGACGCCTTGCCGTCCGGGGGTATAATAATCTTGCCTGTAACTA
>JAPYWT010000446.1 GCA_028276215.1 Thermoflexus sp.
AAATCAGCCTTCCTGGGCACGCTGTGCCGGGCGTCGGCCTGCGCCGATGTCCTCGGTCGGCGAAGGCCGACCGCAGGCCGAAGGCCTATGGCGTGCGGCTTTAGTCGGCACAGGTAGTTACCCTGCTTGCAGGACAGGCGCTTTGCAATCAGCGATTCGCGATACGCGATACGCGATTAGCGATATGCGATATGCGATATGCGATATGCGATACGCGATACGCGATACGCGATCAGGAGGCTATATGTTCCGTGCCGCTGTTGTGACCGTCAGCGATAAGGGGTATGCCGGGGAGCGGGAGGACGTCAGCGGGCCGTTGCTGGCAGACCTCCTGCGCGCGGCCGGTGCTGAGGTGGTGGCCCAGACCATTGTCCCGGACGAGCCGGAGCAGATTCAGCAGGCCCTGGTCCACCTGGCCGACGACCTGCAGGTGGACGTGGTGCTGACGACCGGGGGGACGGGTTTCACCCCGCGCGACCACACCCCCGAGGCGACGCGCGCCGTCCTGGAGCGGGAGGCGCCGGGGCTGGCGGAGGTGCTGCGCTGGGAGGGATACCGCCGCACCCCGCAGGCCGTCCTCTCCCGGGGTGTTGCCGGACTGCGGGGCCGGACCCTCATCATCAACCTGCCGGGGAGCCCCCGGGCGGTGCGGGAGGGCATGGAGGTCCTGGTCCCCATTCTCCCCCATGCCGTCCAGATGGCCCGGGGGGAGGATACGGAGCACCGTTGATCTCACCACGAAGGCACAGTGGTTTTCAACGAAAGGAGTGCATGCAGGACGAACGGAGGCCGGTGCTGAGTGTGGAAGAGGCGCTGGAGCGGATTCTGGCGACGGTACGGGTACTGGAGCCGGAGCGGGTGCCCATTCTGGAAGCATTGGGACGGGTGCTGGCAGAGGAAGTGGTGGCGGACCGGAACATCCCGCCGCTCCCCAACTCGGCGATGGACGGCTACGCCGTCCGCGCCGCCGATGTGGCCCGGGTGCCGGCCCGCCTGCGGGTGATCGCAGAGGCCCCGGCGGGCCGCCTCTGCCCGGTGGAGGTGGGGCCGGGCTCGGCGGTCCGCATCATGACCGGCGCGCCCATACCCGCCGGGGCCGATGCCGTTGTCCCCTTTGAGCATACCCGCGTGGTGCAGGATTCATCCTGCCCTACGGCTGACGAATGGATAGAGGTCCTGCGGGAAACCCGCCCCGGGGCCAACGTCCGGGAGGCCGGGGAGGACGTGCGCGCCGGCCAGGTCGTCCTCACCCCGGGCCGTGTCCTGCGCCCGCAGGAGATTGGCATGCTGGCCGCGCTGGGCCGGACCGAGGTCGCCGTCATCCGGCGGCCCCGGGTGGCGATTCTGGCCACCGGCGACGAAGTCGTGCCGCCATGGGAGACCCCCGGCCCGGGCCAGATTCGGGACGCCAACTCCTATACCGTCGCCGCGCAGGTGCGCCGGTACGGCGGCATCCCCCTCATCCTGGGTGTCGCCCGCGACGAGGAAACCCTCATCCGGGAGGGCGTCCGCCGCGCGCTGGCGGAACGGGCCGACCTCATCGTCACGTCCGGGGGCGTCTCCATCGGCGATTTTGACCTGGTCAAGCAGGTGCTGGCGGCGGAGGGGGAGATGCGCTTCTGGTCGCTGAATATGAAGCCGGGGCGACCGCTGGCCTTCGGCGTCGTCGGCGGGGTGCCCCTGGTCGGCCTGCCGGGCAACCCCGTCTCGGCGATGATCGCCACGGAACTCTTCGTCCGCCCCGCGGTCCTGAAGATGCAGGGGTTCACCGAATGGCCCTGGCCCGAACTGCGCGCCCGCCTGGCCGACCCCATTGTCCGCAAAGACGGCCGTCGCCACTACCTGCGGGTGCGGCTGCGGGAGACGGCCGATGGCTGGGAGGCGACCCTCACCGGCGACCAGGGCTCCGGCATCCTCTCCTCGCTGGTCCAGGCCGACGGTCTGGCCGTTATCCCCGAGGACGTGGACCACCTGCCTGCTGGAGCGGAGGTGCGAGTGCTGAGAATCTGATTGCTGATTCGTGATTGCTGATTTGTGATTGCTGATTCGTGATTGCTGATTTGTGATTGCTGATTCGTGATTGCTGATTCGTGATTGCTGGTAACTACCTGCTGGTCTGTCAAGTTTGTTTGTGTGGCCGGAATTTGCCAACATGACGAGCGCAGAGACCCACAAAAGCACGGTTGACGAATCACTATGCCTGAAGGAGTCCCAGGCTCGCCCCGCCTGGCAGGACGTGCTGAGCGAAATCCGGGAAGTCCGGGCCCGCCTGGCAGCCCGACGCGAAGAGCAACCGCTGCCGTCCCCGGAAGAGGTCATCCGGGAGATGCGAGAGGAACGGGATGTCTGTTTCCCCGTCCGTGAAACGTGAGGCGTGAAATTGTGCGGCGGGAACGGCGTCTTCCCTATTCGGATATAGACCTCACCCGCTGGCGGGAGTACGAGCACATCTGGACGGACTCCCTCTGGCTCATTGACGCGCGCGACCGCACTGGCGGACACCAACTGGATTACCACGGCAACTTCGTCCCCCAGATTGCCACCCAGACCTACCTGCGCTACACGCGGGAGGACGAGGTCGTCCTGGACCTGTTCCTGGGGTCGGGGACGAGCGCCATAGAGGCGGTGCGGCTGAACCGCCGCTTCGTCGGCGTGGAGTTGAACCCCGACCTGGTGGACTATGTGCGGAGGAAAATCCCGGCGGACCTGCTGGACCGGCGCGTCCACATCCTGCAGGGCGACAGCACCCAGGAGGAGACGGCCCGACGGGTGCGGGAGGTTCTGGGGACGATGGGCGCCGACCGCGCGCACCTGCTCATCCTGCATCCACCCTACCACGACATTATCCGCTTCTCCGGCCTCTCCGCCGACCTCTCCAACGCGCCGGACCTGGAAACTTTTCTGGACCGGTTTGAGGCCGTCGCCCGGCACGGGTTTG
>JAPYWT010000062.1 GCA_028276215.1 Thermoflexus sp.
AGCGGCACCGCCGCTGCGCCCCCTGATGCTTTCATGCCCCGCGAATCAGACGGATGTTCCCCCTTTCATCGCGGAAGGAGCGGGCGGCAAATATCGGGTCATCCGGTTTCATCTCTAATGCCCACTTCAGGACCACCGGTACATCCTCCACCATGTCCAGAGTGCCAATCTGGTCGCGCGCTACCCACACCGGTTGTCCTTCAGCCGACGCCTGCACGTCCCGGGAGAGGGCTTGCGCGGTGAACACGAAAAGGAGTACGCCGGGTTCATCCCTTTCCGGCGCGACGGTGATGATCCCGCGCAGCCGCAGTTCCGTAATGGGAATCCCGGCCTCTTCCTGAATCTCCCGCCGTGCGGCGGAGTAGACGTCTTCTCCGGGTTCCACGTGCCCGCCGATGCCGTTATAGCGGTTGGCCCAGAGCCGCTTATCGGGCGCCCCGCGCAGGAGCAGAACATCGTCCCCGTGGGTGATAAAACAGAGGACACGGGGGATGGCCAGCATATCGGCGGTTAGCCTCTTCGCGGATGCCCTACGGGCAACATGTAGAGCGGCTCCTCTTCGGGGGGCAGGGCCAGCACCCGGGCGACGGCCGCGTCGTCAAACGCCCCGACGGGCACGCTGGCCAGCCCCAGGGCCACCGCCTGCAGCAACAGGTTCTGGGCGGCATGGCCGACGTCCATGGGGACGTAGCGAAATTGCCCGCGCTCCCCGTACCGGCCAGTGGTGCGGCGGAAGACCGCGCTGATGGCGAAGACCACCGGCGCCTGGGCGAGAAAGCGCTGGTTCCAGGCCGCCTCGGCCAGTTGCGCGCGCACGTCCTCTGGCTTGTGTTGCACCAGAGCATGCCCCTGGGGGCGGTACCGCCAGACCCCCTCTTTCCAGCAGACGTAGAATTCCAGGGGGCAGCAGCCGCCCGCAGACGGCGCGGCTCGCAGATACTCTTTAGGGCCGGTGATTCCCTGCGCGGCCCAGAGCAACTGGCTGATTTCCTCCAGCGTCACCTCCTGCGCGGTGAAGGACCGCACGGAGCGCCGGGCGGCGATCACCGCCTCCAGCGACCGTTCCCCATCCAGCCGGGGTGGGGGGAGTTTCAGTTCACCCGTCATGATGTTCACCTCCATCTCCGTACATCTGCAGCAACTTTTCCCGACTGAGCCAGTAAAACCGGCGGCTCAGTACTTCCAGCCCGCGCCCCTCCACGCTGGGCGGGTTGAACGTGCGGCGCATCAGCCAGGTCCACACCCGGCTGACCTGCTCCTCTATCCGGTCCCGAATGGATTGCGGAGGGAGTTCGTAGATTTCCAGCCCCAGCCGCTTCAGCAGGCGGAGGATGGCAGGGGAAAAATGCAGGACGCCCGCGCCGCCGAATCCCCGAATGGCCTGCAGGCGAGGGTCCTCCCGCGCCGCCTGGGCCAGCAATTGCAGGGACCGGATCAGCCGTCGGCGCAACTCGCGCGCCCAGGCCATATCCGCGCCGGTGGGAGGGATGGGCGGCACCCGCTCGTTCCAGGCGTGGATCATCCCGATGGTTTCCCCGCGGTGGATGACCGTTCCGTCGTTCAGCGTCACCTCCCAGCGGGAGCGGATCAGCGCCACCCGGAGGATGCAGTCCGGGTCGTCGCTGAATTCCCAGATGTCCAGTCGCCGCCGCATGGTTCTGTCTATGGCGACGACCAGGCGGCTCAACCAGTCCGAAGATTGTCGTTTCCCCGTCACGGGGAAACATTGTAGCATACCTGGCGGTATCGTCAAGAATGACCGGAGAATTGTCGGACAACTGCGAGCCGTTGTCCTACAATTTCGTATCTTGACTTTTCTCCCTTCTCGGAGTATCCTATAGATGACCACCACCTGTTGCGGAGGATAGCGGTGCCCCGTCCTTTCTATCTGGCGATTGAGGGCGTGATCGGTGTCGGTAAGACGGCCCTGGCCCGGCTGCTGCAGCCCCGCTTCCAGGCCGATCTTTTGCTGGAGGTCTTTGAGGAGAACCCGTTTCTCTCCGACTTCTACGCCGACCGCCAGCGGTATGCCTTCCAGACCCAGATTTTCTTTCTGCTCAGCCGCTACCGCCAGCAGCAGGAAGTCCGGCGCAACGACCGACCGCTCATCGCCGACTACACGTTTGCCAAAGACCGCCTTTTCGCTCACCTGAATCTCCAGGGGGACGAACTGGCAACTTATGAACGGCTTCACCAGGCGCTGGCGGAGAAGGTGGTCCTCCCCGACCTGGTGGTGTACCTCCAGGCCAGTCTGGATGTGCTGATGGCGCGCATTGCCACCCGGGACCGTCCCTACGAGCGGGGGATGGACCCGGCCTACATTGAGAGTTTGCGCCAGGCCTACGAGCGCCACTTCGCCTCCTACGACGCGACCCCCCTGCTGGTCATCAACACCGACGGTCTGGACTTCGTCCGTAATCCCCAGGACCTGGCCTATATAGAGGGACGGATTCGGACGGCGCTGAGTGCGGCGGAAGTTCGCGCGCGCCTGGCGGAGGGACCAGCCGAAGTTTCCGGGACTCCATCGTCGTCCCCTCAGCGCACACTGGTGACGGAGTTCCTGGCCCTTACCGAGGCGGTGGGTGCGTTGGGCGCGGCCCTCTCGGCCGACCCGACCGGTTCTTCTGAGGATTTCCGCCGGGCACTGGCCCTTTCCCGTCGCTGCCTGGAGCGGATGGAATCTGCACCCATGTGACCAGTCCAATGCCGGAGGAGACACCTTGAGCCGGAAAAGGGAATCCAGTCTCACTGCATCGGAGCGACTGTCCGGCGTTTTCTCCAGTCATCCGGACGTTCTCCATCGCCTTATTACCGGCTCCAGCCTGGAGGAGATGCTGGCAGAGGTGGTGGCCGCCGGAATTCAGGACCTGAGGGCCGACCGGGGGGCCGTGTATATTTATGACGCGGAGCGGGACCGCCTGACGGTGGGCTATGCCCGGGGGCTCTCACAGGAATACCTGGATTTTCTGACGGACATCTTCCGCCAGGTTCCCGGTTCCCGGCTTCTTCAGGAGCCCGGCCCCATAATCATTCAGGATGCCTGGCATGATCCGGAGGCCCGGATGCTCTGGGAAGCGGCCCGGCGGGAGGGATTCCGTTCATACATTGCTCTATCCCTCCGATACCGCCAGAAGGTCCTGGGAGCGCTGGTCCTCTATTCTGATCAAGTTCGTGCCTGGGAGCCAGAAGAAGTAAAGCAAAGTCAATCCCTGGCTGATCACGCCGCCCTTGTCCTGGCCCACATCTCATTGTACCGTCGGGTGCAGCGCTGGACGGAGGTCCTGCAGGCGCTTCAGGAAATAGACCATCAGATTCTCTCTACCCAGAACCTGGAGGACGTCCTCTGGGCCATTGCCAGCGTGCTGACAAGGATTCTGGAAGCCTCCACGCTGTACATCGGCCTCTACGACGCCGTACTGGATGAACTGAGTATCCCTGTCCTGGTTGATCGGGGGGAAAGACAACCCCCATTGCGCCGAAAACTCTCCGAGGGGGCCGGGCTGGCCGGTTGGGTGATCCGCACTGGTCAGTCCCTCTGGATCAACGACGTGCAGAAAGAGGCCCTCCCGGTCCCGGCCATCCAGATCGGTGACCCGACTCGCTCCCTGGCCGTCCTGCCGTTGCGGGTGCAGGATCGGACGGTCGGCGTCCTCTCTGTGCAGTCCTACATTCCCTACGCCTTTGGGGAAGAGGACCGCTGGATACTGGAGGGGATCGCAGCTCAGGCGGCGATCGCGATAGAGAATGTTCGTCTGCTCCGGGAAGCGCACCACCGCGCGGCGCAACTGGCGACGGCGGCCCAGGTTGCCCGTGCGGCCGCGTCTATCCTGGACGTCCAGCGGTTGCTCTCCGAAACGGCCGAACTGGTTCGGGAGCAATTCAATCTCTACTATGTGGGCATCTTTTTGCTGGACGAGACGGGACGCTGGGCCGTCCTGCGGGCCGGAACGGGCGAGGCGGGCCGGAAAATGCTGGAGATGGGCCACAAACTGGAGGTCGGCGGCCCCTCTATGATCGGCTGGTGCACGGCCTACGGCAAACCCCGCATCGCCCTGGACGTCGGCAAGGAGGCCGTCCGGTTTGATAACCCCCTGCTGCCCGAAACCCGTTCCGAGATGGCGCTGCCTCTCCTGACCCGGGAACGGGTGATCGGCGCGATGACCGTGCAGTCGGACCGGCCGGCCGCGTTTTCTCCTGAGGACATCACCGTTTTGCAGACCGTTGCTGATCAACTGGCGACGGCGATAGAGAACGCCTATCTTTACCAGGAAACCCTTCGCCGCCAGGCTCAGGCCTGGGTGCTGCGGGAGGTGATGCTGGCCGCCGCGTCTACTCTGGATTTTGACCAGATTCTTCAGCGCACCATTCAGACCCTGCGGTCTGCTCTCCAGGTGGAATTCCTCGCAGTGGTCCTGCCCGATGAGTCCCGGGAGTTTCTGCGCATCCACCCCTCTCAAATCGGTTACGATGTTCCGGTGGAGGAGATTCGCCTCCCTCTGGATGGAAGTGTGGCTGGTGTGGTCTTCCAGAGTGGAAAGGCCATGCTGATCCGGGATGTCCGGGATGTCCCCTTCTACTACCCGGGGCATCCGGATGTCCGCTCCGAACTGTGCGTGCCGCTGCGGGTCGGCGAAGAGGTCATCGGGGTGCTGAACATAGAGAGCCGAAAACAGAACGCGTTCCAGGAAGAAGACCTGGCGTTTTTCACGGCCATCGCCGGGGAACTGGCGATTGCCCTGGAGAACGCCCGCCTCTACCAGCGGGAGCAGCGCCGACGGGAGGAGGCGGAGAGCCTCTATCGCGCGGCTCAGGCAATGACGACCACGCTGGACCTGCAGGAGGTTCTGGAGCGGATTCTGACCGAGTTACAGAACGTGGTTCCCTACGACAGCGCTTCGGTGCAGTTGCTTCGGGAGGGGAAACTGGAAATCATCGCCGGGCGAGGATTCCCTCGCCCCGAGGAGATTCTGGGGACGACGATAGACCTGATGGCCAACGGGAATCCCAACGTTCAGGTCGTTCGGACCCGCGCCCCGGTGATTTTGGAGGATGCCCCGGCCATTTACCCTGAGTTCCGGCGGGAGCCTCATGTGAGGGCCGGTATTCGGGCCTGGATGGGGGTCCCGCTCCTCTACGGAGATCGGGTCATCGGGATGTTGACGCTGGACAAGAAAGAGCCGGGGTTCTATACCCGGGACTATGCCCGGGTGGCGCTGGCTTTTGCCGGGCAGGCGGCCATCGCGATGGAAAACGCGCGCCTGTACGAGCAACTGGAGGAGCGGTCGGCGGAACTGGCGGCCGCGCTGCAGAAATTGCAGAACCTGGACCGCCTGCGGGAGCAGATGATTCAGAACGTCGGCCACGAACTCCGCACACCCCTCACACTGGTCCAGGGGTACGTGGAATTGCTGTTGAACGGTGAACTGGGGCCCGTTCAGCCCCTGCAACGTTCTGCTCTCCAGATTGTTTATGAGCGGACCCAGACACTGGCTCACATGATTGGCAATCTCACTGCTCTGCGCACCGTCCGACCCGAATCTATGGTCATGGCTCCCTATTCCCTCCCAGAAGCGCTGGACTGGGTGGTGGAGCACTACCGCCATCGGGCTGAGGACGCTGGAATCACGATTGTAACCGAAGTCCCCAGGGGCGTGCCTGCCATCCTGGCCGACCGGGAGCATCTCCTGCTGGCCCTTTCGCAATTGCTGGATAATGCCATCAAATTCAGCCCTCAAGGAGGGACGGTGCGGATTCGCGCATGGTCCGAGGGGAAATGGGTCAATGTGGCGTTCCAGGACGAAGGTATCGGGATTCCGCCGGAGCATCTCCCCCATATTTTTGAACGGTTCTATCAGGTAGACGGCTCCACCACCCGTCGCTTTGGAGGGATGGGCATCGGTCTGGCTCTGGTGTGGGAGATTATGGAGGCGCATCGCGGTTCGGTTCGGGTGGAAAGCGAGGTGGGAAAGGGGAGCACATTTATTCTCTCGTTCCCTCGGGCCGGGGGTGAGGAATGAAAAAGTGGTTCGTCGCCATCGCGGGCAACATCGGCGTGGGCAAATCCAGCCTCACCGGAATGCTGGGGGAACGGCTGGGCTGGGAGCCCTTCTTTGAGGCCGTCTCCGACAACCCCTATCTGGCCGACTTTTACCAGGACATGGCCCGCTGGAGTTTCCATTCCCAGGTCTTTTTCCTTTCCCGGCGCCTTCGCCATCACCATCAACTGTTGCAACGGCCCAACTCCGTGGTGCAGGACCGGACCGTCTACGAGGACGCGGAGGTGTTCGCCTGCAACCTCTACCGCCAGGGGCTGATGAGCGAGCGAGATTACCGCAGTTATCGGGAGTTGTATGAGGTATTGAGCGCGCTGCTCCCTCCGCCGGACCTGGTGGTCTACCTGCGGGCATCGGTCCCGACGCTGATGGCCCGTATTGCCCAGCGGGGGCGTCCCTTTGAGCGAAACATCGCGCCGGAATACCTGGCGCAGTTGAACGAGTTGTACGAGGACTGGATTGGCCGGTTCAACCTCTGTCCCGTCCTGACTGTCCCTTCGGACCGGCTGGATTTTGTGGCCAACTCCCATCATCTGGACCTGATTGTGGAGAAGGTGCTGGAGAAACTCCAGGGAAGGGAAGTGGTAGAGTTTGATGAAACGGCGTAGACGGAATCTGGTAAAAGACCCGGCCTGGCCGATGGAGGTGGTCCGGGAACTGGCCGCCGGGCTGGACCTGGATGGTGTGGCGCGGCGGACGCTGGCGCTCAGTCTGCAGGCGGTGGAGTCGGACCTGGGCAGTTTGATCCTGCTGAATGAGAGCGGGCAGCCCGCCATGGTCCTTCTGCTCCATGAGGGACGGTTTCACCGGGGGAACCTGGATGTGGCACGACGGACGCTGGCAGAGGGGCTGGCGGGTTGGGTTCTCCGCAACCGTCAGGCCGCGCGGGTGGATGACGTGGAGAAGGACGCCCGCTGGTTGAAATTACCGGAGCCTGACCTGACGGTTCATGCCCGCTCGGCGCTCTGTGTGCCGCTGATTTCCCCCCGTCGGCCCATTGGGGTTCTGACCTGCACGGATTCCCGCCCGGGCTACTTCGGTGATGCGGACCTGCAGGCGCTGCAGTTTATCGCCGATCAGGCCACCGTCGCGCTGGAGAACGCATGGCTCTTCGCGGCCGAGGAGCAGCGTCGCCATCTGGCGGATACCCTGCGGGAGATCGCCCGTGCCCTGACGGCCACGCTGGACCTGGATGAGGTGCTCCCGCTCATCCTGGAATCCCTGAGCCAGGTCGTTGCTTACGACAGCGCGTCCATTTTCCTGCTGGAGGGCCAGCAACTGGTCATCCGCGCCTGGCGGGGATTTGAGCACCCGGAGGCGGTGCGGAACATGACTCTTCCTGTGGAGGGGAGCCATATCATGGCTCGCGTGGTGGCCCGCCGCGAGCCGCTGGTCTGCGCCGATGTCCAGCAGGAGGAGGGATGGCAGAACATCCCCGGGGTCCCGGTGATCCACGGGTGGATTGGGGCACCGCTGGTGGCCCGGGGGCAGGTGGTGGGTGTGCTCACGGTGGATAGTCTCCAGCCGAACGCGTATACCGAAGAGGATGCCCTCGCGGTGGCGGCCTTCGCCGACCACGCGGCCATCGCCATCGCCAACGCCCAACTGCTGCGGCAGACCCAGCGGCAACTGGAGGAGGTCGCTTTTCTCCACCGCACCGGTCAGGCACTGGCGGCCTCCCTGGAGATGGAGGATGTCCTCCACTCATTGCTGGAAAGTGTGCGGGACCACTTCAAGGTAGAAGCGGCCTCCGTTGCCCTGGTGGATGAACAGACCCGCGATCTGGTCTTCCGGGTGGCGACGGGCGCTGCTGCTGACCAGGTGGTGGGTGTTCGCCTGAAGCCCGGGCAGGGCATTGCCGGTTGGGTCGCTCAGTCCGGTCTCCCCATCGTGGTCCCCTCGGTGGACCGGGACCCCCGCTGGTACTCCGGAGTGGACCGGGAAACGGGATTCCGCACGCGCACCCTGTTGGCGGTTCCTATTCGCCTGGGCAATGAAGTTCTGGGCGTTTTGGAGGCGATCAACCCTGTGGAGGGGTCCTGGGATGAGGGGGGGATCAAATTGTTGCTGAACGTGGCCGCGCTGGCCGCCAGCGCGATCCAGAACGCCCGCCACTTCAACCGGGCCCGCGACGCGGAGGAACGGTACTCTAACCTCTTTGAGAGTAGCGCCGACCCCATCCTGATCACCGACGCGCGGGGCCAGATCACGGATGTCAACCGCCGGTTCTGCCTGATGCTGGGGTACACCCGGGAGGAACTCCTCCATCAGGAGATGTTCTCCCTGATCGTTCATTCGGAGAGAGCCCAGGGGTGGCTGGAGCGGGCTCTTCAGGGCGAAGATATTTTGGGCGACCTGGAGGTGAGGCATCGGGATGGGCGGATTTTCCCCTTTGAAGTGCGGGCCACTCGGGTTTTCCACGCTCATACGCCCTATATCCAGTGGGTCCTTCACGACATTGCTGAGCGGCTGCGGCTGGAACGGGTGCGGGAAGACCTGACCCACATGATCGTCCACGACCTCCGAAACCCCCTCTCTTCCATTATGAGCAGTCTGGAACTGATCCGCGCCCGCATCCAGGACCCGACGATGGACATCCCGCTGGACCAGTTGTTCGCGGTGGCCCAGCGGAGCGGCGAGCGCCTGTTTGGGCTGATTGATTCCATCCTGGACGTCGCCCGTCTGGAGTCCGGAAAGGCGGAATTGAACTATCAGTTGATAGACGTGGAGGACTTGGTCCGGGAGGCGGTGGAACAGTTGAGGCCTGTGGCAGTCGGGCGGGACATTCATATGAACTTCTATGTGCCCCAGGGCCTTCCGCTGGTCAGCGCGGACCGGAATCTGCTCCTGCGGACGCTGACCAACCTGTTGGATAATGCGATCAAGTTTACCCCTCCCGAGGGGGAGATACGGGTGACTGTAGAGCGCCTATCGGCGGACATGCTCCGGTTTGCAGTGTCCGATACGGGCCCGGGCATCCCGCTGGAGCATCAGGAGCGCATCTTTGACCGCTTTGCCCGTCTCCCCAACGAACGGGTGCGGGGCACGGGGATTGGGTTGGCGTTCTGCAAACTGGCCGTGGAGGCCCACGGGGGCCGCATCTGGGTGGAGAGCCAGCCCGGAAAAGGCTCCACGTTCTTCTTCACCCTCCCGCTGAACCCGGACCCGTCCACCCATTAGTCATTGGTCATTCGGCCATTTGTTCATTGGTCATTTCGTCATTGGTCATTTCATTGGTCATTTCGTCATTGGTCATTCCCCATGACCCATCGCCTGTACTATACCGATTCCTACCTGACCTGCTTCACCGCCCGGGTGGTGGAGCGTCTGACCTGGGACGGCCATCCGGCGGTGATTCTGGACCGCACGGCCTTCTACCCGACCTCCGGCGGTCAGCCCTCCGACCGGGGCCATCTGAGCGGCGTCCCGGTCCTGGGCGCCGAGGTGCGGGA
>JAPYWT010000063.1 GCA_028276215.1 Thermoflexus sp.
CAGGACGAAGTCCACCAGCGTCAGACCGTTGGCGGCCAGGACTTCCTTCAGGCGTCGGGAGATTTCATCGGTCACCTCAAACCGTTTGGTGCTGACCACCTCGTCCACCCGGTACTGAGAGACGACGTCCCGGATGATGCCGCGCGTCTCCGGGTGGATGAGGTCCTGCTCGTAGCGGTGCTGCCAGCGGATGTGAAGGTTGATGACCTGGGCGGGATTGATTTCGTAGATGACCGAAGAGTCCACGAAGATGCGCTGTCCGTCCAGAGTACGAGCCTCTACGGTCATTTCTCCCCCCGTCTCGCCCTCGCTGGGGGTCTTGGCCATGGTGAAGGTCTGGCGGGCGACGGGGTAGGTCTCCACCCGTTCCAGGAAGGGGATGATCCAGTGCAGGCCGGGGGATAGCGGCTCGGGGCGCAGGCCGCCCTCGCCGAGGACGGTAATCACCACGCCCATTTCGTAGGGTTCAATGAAGACCAGGCCGGCGCCAACCACGGTGAAGATCAGGGCGCCCACCAGCGCGGCGACGGCCAGGAGAAGCGGGAGTTTCGTTCTCCGACGCATCAGCGCACTGGAGATGGTCCACACGGCCAGGGCGATCAGGGCCAGCCAGCACAGGGTTGCCAGTACACGGAACAACGCGACTGCGTACATGGTCCTCCTTCCTGCGAGCAATCAGGGTAATTACGTGCCCAGGTGTAGCACAGGCTGTTACGGGTGTTTCGCAATTCGCTGCTTTGTAGGACAACTGCGAGCAGTTGTCCTACAACTGTCAGCCTGTCCGCAGGCTTGGCGGCCTGCGCGACAAACCCGTTGCGAATCAGGACTGAACGGCCGGGGCGGGCTGGGCCCGGATGTTCCCCCGGGCCAGCGAGGCGAAGACGCCCAGGAAGCAAAGGACGACGAAGACGCTGAAGGCCGCCCGCACGCTGGTCAGAAACCGGGGCGCGGTCTGGGGCGTCACGGCCGTCCC
Source organism: Thermoflexus sp. (assembly GCA_028276215.1). Taxonomy (GTDB): domain Bacteria; phylum Chloroflexota; class Anaerolineae; order B4-G1; family DUEL01; genus SpSt-77. The sequence goes on from JAPYWT010000063.1 coordinate 974, forward strand.
GCCCATAAAGAGCGCGAAAATCAGCATGACGATGCCCATGCTGAGCATCTGTCCGGTCAGCCGCATCGTCGCCAGGGTCGCCGAGGCGACGCCGTAGTGGGAGCGGTCCACGGCACTCATCACGGCATTGGTGTTGGGCGAGGAGAAGAGGGCGAACCCGAACCCCAGCAGGGCCAGGACGCCGATGATGTAGGGGATGGCGGTGGACGACGCCAGCGGGTAGAGCAGGGCCAGCCCGACGACCGTCAGGCCCATGCCGGCAGAGGCGACGATGCGCGGCTCCACCCGGTCGGACGCCCAGCCCGCCAGCGGGGAGAAGAGGGCCTGGACCACCGGCTGGGCCAGGAGAATCAGGCCGGCCTGCTGGGGGTTCACCCCGCGTACCGACTGCAGGTACAGACTGAGCAGGAATCCCACCGCCGACGTGGCGCTGTAGTTGATGAGCGCGGCCAGGTTGGAGAACGTGAACGCCGGGTTGCGCCGGAAAAGGCTCAATTCCAGGACGGGCGTCCGCGCCCGCCCCTCCCAGAGGGCAAAGAGGGCCAGGACCAGGATGCCCGCGAGGGTCAGCGCCGCCCCGAGCGCCGACGGGAGGCGGGAGAAGCCGTAGATGAGGGCGACCAGTCCCAGGCCGTAGAGGACGGAGCCGGCCCAGTCAAACCCCTCGCCGTCCCCGGCCCGCCACTCGCCCTGGAGTTTCCAGGCCGCCAGAGCGGCGATGACGGCCGCCAGCGGCACGTTCAGATAGAAGATGCTCCGCCAGCCCCACTGTTGGGTGAGCACGCCCCCCAGGAACGGGCCCACGGAGAGGCCCACGTAGACGGCGGCGACGTTGAGCCCCAGCACCCGTCCCCGCTCCTGCGGCGGGAAGACCGAGGTCAGAATGGCGACGCCGGTGCCGAAAATCATCGCTCCGCCGACCCCCTGCACCACCCGGGCGGCGATCAGCGTCCCCACCGACGGGGCCAGGCCGGAGAGCAGCGAACCGACTCCGTAGGCCACCAGTCCCCAGACAAAGATGCGTTTCCGGCCGCGCAGGTCGGCCAGTTTGCCGAAGGGGACCAGGAACATCGCCGAGGAGAGCAGGTAGGCGGTGGAAATCCACCCCAGCACCAGGGCGCCGATGGAGAACTCCCGGCCGATGGACGGCAGGGCAATATTCAGGGACGAGCCCATGAAAGGGGTGAGAAAGGAACTGCACGTGGCGACCAGTACGGCGACCCGGCGGGTGGTTGGAGTATCCTCCATTCCGGACTCCTGCGATGGGTTGTGAGTATTATAGCACCGCTCCACAGGCAGGCAAGCCAACCCCCCGGGGTGGAATTGTAGGACAACTGCGAGCAGTTGTCCTACTATGAGATTGACAGTTTCGCAGTTTTCCGTTAGAATACGTGCAGAAAGTTGCCCCCAACTGATCCGTCCGCAGACGGTCATCTTTGAGCAACGAATCCCTGTCAGGAGGTTGAGTTGAAAGAGTACACGACCCAAAATATTCGCAACCTGGTTCTGCTGGGCCACGGCAGCAGTGGCAAGACGTCCCTGGCGGAGGCGATGCTCTTCGCCAGCGGCGCCACCAACCGCATGGGACGGGTGGAAGACGGCACCACCGTCTCCGATTTTGACGAGGAGGAAATCCGACGGCGCATCTCCCTGAGCATGGCCATGATCCCGGTGGAGTGGGAGGGGTGCAAACTGAACGTCCTGGACACCCCGGGCTACCTGGACTTCATCGGCGAGGTCATCAGCGGCATCCGCGTCGCCGACCTGGCGCTGGTGCTGGTGGACCCCGTGGGCGGGGTGGAGGTCGGCACCGAACTGGTCTGGAACTACGCCGACCAGTACCACCTGCCCCGGATGGTGGTGGTCAACAAGATGAACCGGGAGAACGCCGACTTCGCCCACACCCTGCAGTCGCTGCGGGACGCGTTCCGGCGCAATTTCGTCCCCCTGCAACTCCCCATTGGCGCGCAGGCCAGTTTCGCCGGGGTGGTGGACCTGGTCCGGATGCGGGCGCTGATGGGCCCCGAGGCAAAGGTCGCCGACATCCCCGCCGATATGAAGGCCCAGGCCGAGGAGGCGCGGGTCCAGTTGGTGGAGGCCGCCGCGGAGGGCGACGATGAACTCATCATGAAGTACCTGGAGGGCGAGGAACTGACGGAAGAGGAAATCCGGCGCGGCCTGCGGGCGGCGATCCTGAAAGGGAGCGTGGTGCCGGTCCTGGTGACCGCCGCGACGGAGAACATCGGCACGCGGGCGCTGATGGACGCGCTGGTCGCCTATGCCCCGTCCCCCGCCGACCGGGGTCCGGAGAAGGCCGAGGGGCCCACCGGTGAGGAAGAAGAGATTGAGCCCAGCGACACGGCCCCTCTGGCCGCGCTGGTCTTCAAGACCGCCGCCGACCCCTACGTGGGCAAACTGACCTATTTCCGGATTTACGGCGGGATGCTGGAATCGGACACGCGGGTCTGGAACAGCCGGGCCAACACCGAGGAGCGGCTGGGCACCCTCTACGTAATGCGGGGCAAGGAGCAGATTCCCGTCCCGCGCCTGCACGCGGGCGACATCGGCGCGGTCGCCAAACTCTCCGAGACCATTACGGGCGACACCCTCTGTGACCGGGGCCACGCGGTGAAAATCCCCGGCCCCGTCTTCCCGCATCCGCTCTTCGCCGTCGCCGTCCGTCCCAAGAGCAAGGCCGACCAGGCCAAGATGGCCCCCACCCTCACCCGCATCTGCGAGGAGGACCCGACCCTGCGCTGGCGGCAGGAGCCGGGTACCCGGGAGACCATTCTGGAAGGCATGGGCGAGGCGCACGTGGAGATTGCCGTCCGGCGGATGGAGAACCGCTTCGGCGTCGGCGTGGAGACCTCTACCCCCAAAGTCCCCTACCGGGAGACCATTACCCGCGTCCACTCCGACTACTACCGGCACAAGAAGCAGACGGGCGGCGCGGGGCAGTTCGCCGAGGTCCACATGCGCCTGGAGCCGCTGCCGCGCGGGACCGGCTTTGAGTACGGATGGGAGGTCTTCGGCGGCGCCATCTCCTCTTCCTTCCAGCCGTCCATTGAGAAGGGCATCAAGCAGGTGCTGGAGAGCGGCGTCCTCGCCGGATACCCCGTCGTGGACGTGAAGGCGGTGGTCTACGACGGGAAGGAGCACCCGGTGGACTCCAAAGACATCGCCTTCCAGATTGCCGGGCGGGAGGCGTTCAAGAAGGTGATGCTGGGTGCCGGGCCGGTGCTCCTGGAGCCCATCTACAAGGCGGTCATCACCGTCCCGGAGGAGTTCACGGGCGACGTGATGGGCCACCTGAACACCAAGCGGGCCCGCGTGTTGGGGATGGAGCAGCAGGGAGGAAAGAGCATCATCACCGCTCTGGTCCCGCTGGCGGAGATGCAGCGGTACGCCACCGAACTGCGCAGCATGACCCAGGGGCGGGGGCTGTTCTGGATGGAGTTTGACCACTACGAGGAAGTCCCGCCCCACCTGGCGCAGCCTATCATAGAGGCCGCCAAACGGGAGCGGGAGCAGGAGCGGGAGTAAGGTTTCAACCACGAAGGACACCTCAGGCGATGAGGCTCGCCTGTCTGTAACCGCCGGATTCCCGGCTGATAGCCTCTACCCTCTCCGGGTAGAGGCTTTTTGATTATGGTAGGTAACTACCTACCGGAGAGCCGTTCTGTAAAAACCACGAAGGACACGAAGGCTCCAAAAAGGGCACAAAGGATTTTATTGCCCTTTGTGCCCTTTGTGAGCCCTTTGCGCCCTTTGTGGTAATGGTAGGGAGAAATGCCTGTGACCGACCGGAAAAGTTTTATGGACGAGGTGGACGCCCGCATCCCGGCGGCGGATTTTGAGGCCGAGTACTTCCCCGGTGGCCTGGTGCGGGTGACCGTGGACCTGACCCCGGAACTGGTGGAGCAGATTGAGGCGGTGGCCCGGGAACAGAACTGGCCCCGGGGCGAGGCGTTCGTGGCGCTGCTGGCCCTGGGCATCGGAGCGCTGGAGGAGGAGAAAGCCCGTCACCTGATGGAGCGGGACGACGCCCCGGCACGGGACGAGTTGGAGGTCCTCCTCCGCCGGATGCGGGAGATGGAGATGCGCTACGCGGTGATGAAGCGGCGCCTGTGGGATTTCCTCAAGGCCTATCAGACGGCCAGTCTCGCCGACGGGGCCCTGCGGGCCGAGGTGACGGGTTTGCGGCGGCTGGCGGAGAGCCTGCGCGCCGAACGGGACGCCCTGCGGCAGCGCGTGGCGGCGCTGGAAGCGGCGCAGGACCGCCGGGAGGACCCACCCGTCGCCTCTCCGGGGCGGGAATCCCCCATTCCCGCGCGGGCAGAACTGCCCGTCTGGCGCCGAATCCTCCACCGCCTGGGAGGGCGGGCATGACCGAAAACACCCGTGCATTCCATGACCTGCGGGAAGCGCTGAACCAGCCCGGCTGTCCGGTCTGCCGCCTGGTGGAGAGGGATACCGGGCGGTATCTGGATAACCTCCTCTGGGAGAACGTGAACGACCCCGGTCTGCGCGGGGAGATTCGCCGCGCACTGGGCTTCTGTCGGGAGCATACCCGGATGCTGGTCTCCCGGCCCGGGGCGTCGCTGGGGCTGGCCCTCATCGCCCGCGACGTCTGGGGAGAGGTTCAACGGGCGACCGAGACCGCCCGGCTCCCGGCGCCGAAGGCCCGCCGGGCCCGCGCCGCTGACCTGGCGGCGGGCCTCCTGGCCCGATTGACCCCGCGGGGAGAGTGCCCGGCATGCGCTTATGCCCGCGCAATGGAGGACCTCTATCTGGACATCCTGCTGGAGCGCCTGTTGGGGGAAGACGGCTTGCTGGCCGCGTATCAGGCCTCCGGGGGCCTGTGCCTTCCTCACTTTCGCCAGGCGCTGACCCGGGTGCAGGACAGTGCGGTGTACGCCGCCCTGGTGGAGGCTCAGCGGGCCATCGGGCAGCGGCGGCTGGCGGAACTGGACGAATTCATCCGCAAGAACGACTACCGGTTTCGGGATGAGCCGTGGGGCCGGGAACGGGACGCCTGGCTGAGAGCATTCAACGCGCTGGTCGGCGGGCTTCTGTCATAGGGGGCACGGGATGAACCCTGTGCCATAATTCCCTGCGCCAGAGGCAAAAAGCCCCTGGCGCAGATGCAAAGCCCCCTTCGGAGGCCTTCGGTTGCCTCCCGCCCCAAAGATGCTATAATCTCCTCGCGCCGACGCTTTGACTCTCCGATTCTTTGATTCTCTGATTCTCTGATTCTCCGATTCTCTGATTCTCTGATTCTCTGATTCTCCCATGCTGGGCCCGACCGAACCCTACCCGCCCTTCGTCGTCCGGCGGGAGCGGCAGTTGCTCCTGCTGGCCTTCCTGTTCGTCGTAGTCGGCACGACGACCCTGAGTCTGACCGTGCCGGCCTTCGGCCCGGCGCGGGCGGCGGCCCTGATTCTCTCCTTCGCCCTCTCCTTCGCCGCCGTGCATGTCACCCTCTCCCGCCGGTTGCCGCACCGCGACCCCCTCATCCTCCCCACCGTCGCCTTCCTGACCGGCTGGGGGCTGCTGATGGTGGGCCGTCTGGCGCCGAACTTCCTCCCCCGCCAGGCCACCTGGCTCCTCCTCTCCACGCTGGCGATGATCGCCGTCGTCCAGGTCGGGGCGCGGGACGCTGTGCCCCTCCGCTGGCTGCGGCGCTACCGCTACACCTGGCTCTTCGCCGGGCTGCTCCTCCTGGCGGCCACCCTCGTCCTGGGCGTCAACCCGGGCGGCGCCGGTCCCCGCCTCTGGCTGGGCGTGGGCGGCGCCTACTTCCAGCCCTCGGAGCCGCTCAAACTCCTCCTGGTCGTCTTCCTGGCCTCCTACCTGGCCGAGCGGCGGGAACTGTTGAAGGTGACGGGGCACCGCATCGGCCGCCTGACCCTCCCTCCCCTGGCCTACGTCGGCCCCCTCCTGGCCATGTTCGGCCTGACGCTTCTCCTCCTGGCCGCGCAGCAGGACCTGGGCGCCGCCATGCTCCTCTTCCTGACCTTCCTGTCCATGCTCTACCTGGCGACAGGCCAGTGGGGGTACCTGGTGGGGGGATTGTTGCTCTTTCTGCTGGCGGGGGTCATCGGATACCAGGGTTCGGCCCGGGTGGCGCTGCGCATTCAGATATGGCTCTCCCCCTGGCCGGACGCCGCCGACCGGGCCTTCCAGGTCGTCCAGAGTCTGCTGGCCTTCGGCGCCGGGGGGATTTTCGGGCAGGGGCTGGGCCTGGGCCGTCCCACCTACATCCCCGCCGTCCACACCGACTTCGTCTTCGCCGCCGTCGCGGAGGAGTTCGGCCTGATGGGGGCTCTGGCCCTCATTGCCCTCTACGGGGTCCTGCTGGCCCGGGGGTTCCGGGCCGCCCTGTGCGCCCCCCGTCCCTTTGAACGACTCCTGGCGGCCGGGCTGACCGCTGGCTGGGGGATTCAGGCCTGGATCATCATGGCCGCCAACGCCAAACTGGTGCCCATCGCCGGGGTGACCCTCCCCTTTCTCTCCTACGGCGGCTCCTCCCTGCTGGCGACGTTCATCGCCGTCGGCCTCCTGCTGGTCGTCTCCGCCGGGGCCGCCCCCGCCTCGCGGGACCGGGAGTGGGTCCGGTCCGTCCGCGCGGTGGTTCTGGGGCTGGGGCTGGGGCTGGGCGTCCTGGCCCTGGCCTGTGGCTACTGGTCCGTGCTCCGCGCCGACTGGCTGGTAGCGCGGGAAGACAACCCCCGCCGGGTGGAGTACGAGCAGCGCATCGTCCGGGGCCGGATTCTGGACCGCAACGGCGCCCCTCTGGCCGACGTGACGGTGGGCCCGGACGGCCGGGTCACCCGCACCTATCCGGAACCGGCGGCCGCGCCCGTCGTGGGCTACGCCAGCCTGCGGCACGGGACCGGGGGGATAGAGGCCGCCTTTGACCGGGTCCTGCGCGGGGAAGCGGGCCGCTCCGTCTGGGAGACCGCCTGGGACAACCTCCTCCACCGCCCCCCGCGGGGCCGGGACGTCCAACTCACCCTGGACGGGATGCTCCAGCGGCTGGCCCAGCGGTCCCTGGACGGGCGGACGGGGGCGGTCGTGTTGCTGGATGCCTCCAGCGGGGAGGTGCTGGCCATGGCCTCCTCGCCGACCTTTGACCCCAACCGTCTGGAGGAGGAATGGGAGAAGTTGCGGGAGGACCCCAATGGCCCCCTGCTCAACCGGGCGGTCCAGGGGGTCCAGCCCGGTGCGGCTCTGGAGACGGTCGTCATGGCGGAGGCGCTCCGGCACGGCCTGACCACCCTCTACACCCCCGCCCCCGACCTGACGGCGACGCTCTCGGTGAACGGAGTGGCGGTGGGGTGCCGGGGGGAGGTGAAGCCGGAGGAATGGATGATCGGCGCGCTGCGGGCGGCCTGTCCGGGCCCCTTCGCCGCGCTGGGCCGGCAGTTGGGGGCGGCCCGGTTGCGGGAGGGATTCCTCCGCTGGGGGCTGATGGAGGGGTTGCCGTCGGAGACCGTCCCCGAAATGGAGCGCCCGACGTCGGGGGCCGCCCCGCCGGTCACGGCCGGTAGGCCCCCGGTGCCCCCCACCCCTCCGCCGATGGTGGCCTGGGTCTCTGACGACGCGGTGAGGGAGGCCATCGGGCAGGGGAGCCTCACCGTCTCGCCGCTGCGGATGGCGCTGGTGGCCGCGACCCTGGCCAACGACGGGGTGATGCCTGTCCCACGCCGGGTGCTGGGAGTCCAGGGATCAGACGGGACCTGGCAGGCGCCGGAGGTCTCCGACAGTCCCCGGGAGGTGCTGCCCGCCGACGGGGCGCGGGCCCTGCTCTCGGCCTGGGAGCCCTTCTCGGCGGACGTCGTCGGTCACCTGGGGACGGCGGTGGCCGGGGAGAACCGCCCGCCCCACGCCTGGTTTCTGGGCGTCGCCCCGGCCGGGGCTCCCCGCTACGCGGTGGCCGTCCTCCTGGAGCATGCCCCCGACCCCGAGGACGCGGCGCGGGTGGGAGTGCTCCTGTTGCACGCCATTCGGTAGTGCCCAGGGCTTATCAATGCTCTGATGAAAATGCTCGTAGTAGCCACGAAGCGCAGCGGAGTGGCGTTGAAGAGGCCCAAAACGGCACTCCGCTGGCGCTTCGTGCCTGACTACAAACGGACAAGATTAGAGCGCTGATAAGCCCTGGGTTGTCCCCACTCTTTGTTGACAGGACAGAAAGGGTGTGGTACAATAATTATGCGGCAGGGAGCGTCCCCTCCGCGTGTCCGGAGGGATGGCCGAGTGGACGATGGCGGCGGTCTTGAAAACCGCTGTGACCGTAAGGTCACCGGGGGTTCAAATCCCTCTCCCTCCGCTGGATTTATCCTGCGCCGGACAGGATAAATCCTGTGCTACACAAACTCCGCTGAGCGCCCGTAGCGCAGGATTTATCCTGCGGATTTATCCTGCGGATTTATCCTGCGCTGGACAGGATAAATCCTGTGCTACACAAACTCCGCTGAGCGCCTGTAGCGTAGGATTTATCCTGC
>JAPYWT010000064.1 GCA_028276215.1 Thermoflexus sp.
TGCAGGACGGGGAGGGCATCGTCCCGCAGGAAGTGGGACATCAGGCGTTCGTAGATGAGGGGGTGGAGGACGGTGAACCGGAGGAAGCAGGTCATGTCCGGCGAAAGGTAGACCCGTCCATCGCGCGCCGGGCCGGCCCCCCAGAGGGGGGAGACGGTGAAGGGCCGCACGGGGGCGTTGGGCTGATGCAGCATCTCCGCCAGGACCGGGTCGGATTCCCGGATGGCGCTCAGGAAGGCCGCGTGGGCCTGATGGCCCACCGTCGCCCCCACTGTCGCTGGCCGGGTGGGGGCCAGGATCAGAACGAGCGAATAGAGGTCCGGGGGAGGGGTCATCATCTATATCCCTTCGTGCGTCACTACCTTTGCCGACTAAAGTCGCTCACCATCGGCCTGCAGTCGGCCTGCGCCGACCAGGGGGCGTCGGCACCGGCCGATGCCCGGCACAGCGGGCCCAGGGAGACTGATGTCCCATCAGCGCGTAGCGGCAGGCCAACCGGGTAGGGTGAGATTCGGCGCTGACTGAAGTCACCCTTCCTGGGCCGCGGGCCTTGGGTCGACCTTCGCCGACCAGGTCTCTCATGGATACGCACCCATAGGGGCGGTCGGCCTCCGCCGACAACCCCTCGGGCCGAGCCCCTCGGGGCGAGGCCCGGCATCCAGTACCCAGAGAGGACGATTTCCATCGGCGTGAATCGTTACCGGCCGGTGGTTACCTTTGGGCGTGGTTTTACAGGATGATCGCATCCTGGGTCCGGCGCTCCTTCCACCAGCCCAGGCTGTCCACAAAAAAGGCGTCCTGGTTGAAGACGATGCTCCAGGGCGTGTCGCTCAGACCGCCCCCCGGCCGGCGGACGCGCAGTTCGTGGACTTCAAAAAGGGGCGGGAGGGCGCGGCCCAACTGGATTGAGGCCGGATGACGGTCTGTGAACCAGGCGACGATCTGTTTGCGCCGGAGGTGACGGTTCAGCCGTCGCAACCGAATCTCGGGCTCCGTGGCGACTTCCAGCCCCTCAATGACCGTCACCTGTGCCTGGCGTCCGGCCACCTGTTCCTGGCTCACCTCGAACCAGACCTTGCGACCCCGGTCCAGCAGCCCGGTCAGAGTAAAGTAGCCATAGACGCCCAACAATTCGTCTGGCCCACGTCCGATCCGTCCACTGTAACGCTGCTCGCGGGCGACCTCGTCGGGCCAGCGGTCAGAGAGCATTTTCAGTTGTGCCAGGTACTCCTCTTCGTCCAACTCTTCCAGGATGCCCCGCCGGAGCAGGAACAGCAGGTTGTAACGTTTGGCCGGGAAGCCGGGATCGGTGCCCCGCCTGTCCAGGACTGCTGCCTCCAAGCCGCTGCCACGAAAGGTGAGCAGCGGGGCCAGGATGCGTTCCTCATCCCGGTAGCGGCGATAGAGCGCCCAGGCCGGCCCGGCCGGCTTATCCGTCAGCGCCTGGACCGTCTCGGCCAGTCCGGTCTGGATGCGCGGGCGGTCATCGGGCTGGAACATGGTCAACCCTTTGGCGGCAGCCTCTTGAAATTCGGCGGCAGCGTGGACGTGCAGGTAACGGGCAAAGTCCTCCGGCTTCTGATAGGCTTCTTCAATCAGGTCGTAGAGCGTCTGCCGGGAGATGGACGGGGCGGTCAGCCGGCCGGCCATAAAGTGGTAGACGTACTCAGGCACCAGGGCGATGGCCCGGTTGGGGATGTCCGGGTGGCTTTTGGCGTGCCGGGCCAGCCGGCCGAAGCGCTGGATGAACTGGCTTGCCGTGCGCGCCTCAAAGATCAGCACATCCTTTTCCGCCTCGTCTTTGAAGTCAATTCCCACTTCAATGGTGGAGGTGCCGACAGTAAACGGCCGTCGCAGAGCCTCGGCGCGCTCCTGGTCGGAACTGAAACCGTGCACCTCGCCCACCGGGTGGTCGGGGAAGAGGTCGCGCAGGGCCTGCGCCGTCTCAATGGCCCCGGCCACCGCGTCCAGGATGGTCACCAGGCGGGCCTGCGGGTAGGTCTGGATGAACCGCTGGATTTCCGGCAGGTATTCCAGAAGGGTTTCCACGCCCTTCCAGCGCCTCAGGTCGGCGGGCAGGATGGTCAGTCGTACAGGATAGGCGATGATGCGGGCCTCCGGGGCATCCGACGGTTCTCCCGCGATTACCTCCACCGGCAGGTGCAGACGATCGCGCAGCCAGGGCATGGCCGGGGATTCGGGTGTGGCCGAGGCAAAGATGAACACGCGCCCGTATGCGGGGTTGATGGAGTGTAATGTCCCCACCAGAAAGGCCACGTCGGCCATCTGCTTGACGTTGTAGAGATGGAACTCGTCAAAGACGAAAATACGGTATTGCCCGATCAGGCTGAAGAGCCGTCGGCCCACTCCCTCCGATCCGCCGTACAGTCCAAAGAAGATGTGGAACAGAATGTCGGGGTTGGTGAGGATGGTCGGCTCCCAGTTCAGCAGGTGCTCCAGCGTCTCGCTGTGGCGCTTCTGGTCCAGCCGGCTCTCCCACTCGTCCAGTTGGGCACTGTCTACCCGCAGCAGGCGGTACTCCTGGTTGGGGTCCATCCATCCTTTCAGGGCCCGTTCCTGGTCCCGAATCAGTTCGTTGGTGGGGTAGACGCCGAAGGCCGGAATCCGATGGCGGATGGAAAAGGCGTAACTGGCCAGAGTCTTTCCGCTGCCCGTTGGGGCGGTCACGAAGAGGCAGAGGGTCTGGCGGCGGTCCAGCGCCTCCCGCACGCGGCCGTAGACCTGGGCCTGATAGGCGTAGGGCTGGAGGCCGGGGAGCCAGCCGGAATTCACCCGGTCAAAAGCGACTGGCAGGACTTCTACAGTCAGGGCCTGCATCAGACTTCACCGGAAGTTTGAAAACAGCACACGAACATGGGTCGGGAGGGATGGAGACGAGAATCCGTGAAAACCTGTGCCATGTGTGTCTATCCGTTTTCTATATTGAAGAAAATCTCTGGGCTCTGCGATTCGTTTGTGCAGCGGACTCATCTTTATCTCTGGCTGGATTTCTTCTGGAGCGGCCGGGCCAGGAAGCGCATCTGCGCGGGCAGATAGACCCTTTCGTCGCCGAAGTGGGCCTCGTAGTGGGGAGCGGCGTCAAACCGGGCGCGGGCGATCAGGCGGGTGGGCAGGCTGGTAGCCACCACGTCGCAGACTATGGGGTCGGCCTCCAGGTCGCGCCAATTGAGGTAAGCGTCCACGAAGAAGGGGCCCTCTCGCTCCACCACCCGGTGGGCCGGTTCCGATTGGAGGCGGGCCTTGGCGGGGAACTTGCCCAGGCGAACCCGGGTGGGCTGTCCTGCCAGGAGGTCGCGGAGGGCGGGGGCATCGGGCAGCGCGGCCGGGTTTTGGACCATCAGGTAGAAGGTGAAGCGGGAGCCGGGCCGGAGCATACGGGCGAAGCCCCAGTCGGGGTAGCCCACGGACTGCTCCTTCTGGGTGAGCACGTAGGACTCCCGCAGTGTGTTCCACTGGACCAGGCGGTAGGCCACCCGCTGGGGTGCAGCGGGGGTCAGGTAGAGACGGCCGTTCAGCGGCGTCAACTCCTCCACGTAGTGGGGTTCCTGGATGAGATGGGTGTAGGTATACGTCTTGCCGCGGGCCAGGCCCAGGGCATAGGCCAGGGCGTAGTTGTGGATGAACGGGCCGGTCTCGTAGACCTTGCCCCGCTCCACGGTGGCGTAGAAGACGTAGTCCAGGAGTTCCAGAGTGCCACGGTAGATGTGCATATTCCACCTCGTCTGAGGTCAGGCGATCCCCTCCCAGATGCCGTATTCCCCGATGATGATTTTGGCGCCGGCGGTCAGAGTTCCCCCCGGCTGCCAGCAGATGCGCGCGGGGGGGAGATCGCCCCCAAACCTCTGCGGATTTGTTGTCTCCCGGCCCAGCAGCGGCTCTATAGGGCCGCTGACTCCGGGCACCGGGCGGCGGCCCTGGAACTCCGCCGCCAGGGCGTGGGCCAGGAGTTCTTTGTCAGCAGAGACGGTCACCACGGGGCGTTTGCCGTTCAGGTCCAGGGCCAGGTCGGAGTTGAAGAATTCTTGCCCATTATCCAGGAGCTTGTGTAACCCCACCCTTCCCCAGCCGTAGGTGCGCTCGCCGCCGAGTTGCAACCGGGATAGAACCTTCTGCCAGGGTAGGGTACAGCCCTGGTGCGCAAAGATGTAGCCCACCAGGTACACCGGCCGGCCGTCGCGTGTGTGCGGCGCGATGAATTCGGTCTCATGCAGACTGCCCTCCTCGGCAGTGTTGCAGCCGTAGTTCAGCGCTGTGCTGGCGTAGGAGCCCAGATAGCGCCAGGCGAATTCGTCTGCCCTCTCGCCCCAGGGCCAGAGGTCTACGGTCTCGCCGACCGCCGGGTAAAAGTAACTGAAGGCCAGTTCATCGCTGACCCGTTTCCCCACGGTCTCGTAGTCGCCGCCGAGGTGCGGGAAGTCACGGGTCAGGCGGGCAGTGAGGGCACCCCAGAGGGCCTTGCCGGTCACATAGGGACGGGTGCGCTGCACGTTGCCCTGCTTGATCCAGCCGATGTGCATCGGCGAGAGTAACCGAAAGACGATTTTGTATGCGGTCCAGGTCATCGTCACCTCGCGTTAACACAACAAGACTTGCAGGACAACTGCGAGCAGTTGTCCTACTGTCGCGCCTTGGCGCCGTAGCGGACGTAGATGAGCGTCTGTTCCCAGACCTGCTTGACGAGCAGGAGGGTATCGAGGTCGCTGGCAATTTTATCGGTAACGAATTTCAATCGGTCATCTCTTTTTTCAGGAATTTTTGTATCATCTGGGAGCAGATTTGAGCATAAATTGAATAATTCTTCCTGGATAGTGTCTGCCAGTGATTTCTCCACCTCTCTAGTGCGAGAGAACAGGAAAAGGATACAGGCATAGACGCCGTTCTCCTGGAGAACCCCTAAGGTTTTCGTCGCCAGGGTATCCAGCTCTTTGGGCTTAGATGTTGCGTCGACAATGGCCTGTGCCGTTTTAGCAGCCAGCGTATCCAGGTTCTCCATGCTACACCTCCCAGTCGGCCATCACTTTGATGCGTCCGAATCCGCGGGTGCCCATGCCGCCGATGCCCAGGTATTCGGCCAGTTGCAGGCCGGCACGCACGACATCTATGGGACCTTCCTGTATGGGATCTTCCTGCTTTGCTTCTTCCCGATTCTGAGTTTGTTTTTGCCAGCCTTGTTTCGGAGAAGGTAGGGAGCCTGCTTGGTTGTAGTGTCCGAGATCATCCTTAATCCACTTGAGAGCCTTGTTCCTGGCCTCTTCTTTTTGTTTTTCTCCATCCGATTCTTTCCAGAGCGACCAGCGCTTCAGCAATTTTTCTGCTTCATCGCTGTTTTGCTCTAAATCTTGTTTCCATCTCGCAAGTTTTTCTCTAGTCGGGAAATCTCGGCGATAGTCATCTTCCACCACGTCCAGCCAGAGCCAGGTGGCGCGGGGCAGTGCCTCGTAGGTGAAGAGGGCGCCTTCAGCGGCTGCGCCGGTGCGCGGGTCAATGCTGACCGAGGTGCGCACTTCCAGGTTGGAGTTAACGATCTGGGAGAAGAGTTTATCAGAGACTAACACGATGCGGCTCTTGATCTCCTTCGGTACCCGCGTGTCATCCGGCGCTGACCAATCGCTATCTTTTTCCAGCATCAGCCAGCCCAGGTTCAAGCGGTTTTGTCGGGTGAGGGCGCTGTTCCATCCTGCCTTGTTTTCGCTCACCTGGTGGCCTTCAATTCCAAAATCGGCGAGTGTGGAGGGGCTGGTGACCCAGACGGGGCCGGCCAGGGAGTGGACCGGGAAGAAGAGCAGGCGGGCGTCACTGATGCTGATGGTGCCGGCGCTGCCGCCCGCTGTGCCCCGCACGCTGCCGAAGGTGTAGCAGATGGGACAGGTGGGCTGGCCACAGTGGGGTTGATCCCTTCCCCCCTGGCCGGCGCACTGGGGCTTTTCGTAGCGCATGGCGGCGTAGGAGCGGGCGGCGCCGGCGAGCGAGGTGCCCGGAATCTTGGGCAGGTTGGTGCCCGGCTCGCGGACGATGCTCAGATCCACGCGCCCCAGCCGATAGCCTCCCGTGCCGATGTGGACGGGGTCCAGGGTCATCAGGAGAAAGCGTCTTTGGGTGTACAGGTTATTGCTCATCTTGGTCCTCCTATTTGAGTTCTTCTTTCATAATTTCCAGGTGAATTTCCAGCGCATCGCGCAACATGCCGTTCAACGCGGCGCGTTCCAGGGGCTCACTCCACACCCCCGACTCGCGCAGGGTATCGCGCACGAACTGGCGAAAGACATCTTGATCTGGCAGAGCCAGCGCCCCTGCGCCGACCGGTTTCTCCCATACATGTCGCTTCGTCTCCATCGCCGCAATGACGGCATGGATTTGCGATTTTGACAGGTGAGAAATGTCCTTCCAGGCCTTTTCTAACTTGTCCAGTTCCTCCAGCAGGTAGGGGCGCTGGCGTCTGTCCTGGCTGCGCCGCTGGCCGCTGGCGTCGTAACTCACTTCAAAGCGGCGGGTGGTGGTGTCCAGGAACTCGTAGTCAAAGGTGGAGGGGAGAAAACTCACCTGATCGCCTGGTTCCAGATCGCAAATATGCACCCAATGTTCGCTATCGGGTCCGATGAACCAGCGAGTGCGGTTGGTCGGCCTGCCCTCCACCCGCCAGTAGGGATACCAGACATCATGCGTCTGTCCATCGCCCATCACCGTGGGCACGGAGAGCGTAATCTCTTGTTCGTTCAGTTCAAGTGTTATGCGGCGTTCCCTGGGCCAATTTTGGTCTGTGCAGTTGGGCGGTTCTACGTTTTTGACTTTGCACATCACCTCTATGGCCGGGCGTTGGAGCATGCGGCGGCCGGCATCCAGTGCGGCGGCGAGCGGGATGCGTCGCCCGAAATACACCACGCCCAGGGTCAGCGGCAGTCGATTGCGCACCTTGCCCATCTCGCGCTCGTACTTCTCTTGGATCGCCTTCACCACCTCCAGGGCCTTGTCGGCGGGGACGAGGGCCATGAAGGTGCGGGGTTCGGCCAGGATGGGGATGGCAGGAACGTAGCGGTCCGGGAGTTCCTGTACATCCGTAATTGTGATGGTTCCCCATACCTTATTTTTGGCACCGTAACCAACCGGTTCTTCCAGTGTCAGTTCTGTTCCTTTTTGCGCCAACAGTGCATCTCTTACAGGTCGCCCCAGTTGCTCGGGCTTGGCCAGATAGTCCAGGTTGTCGCAGGTGATGAAGCGCTGATTGGCATCATCCCAGACGACGCTCAGGTGGATGTCATTCACAACCAGTTCGTAAGTATGGAACGGCCCCAGGTTCAGGTTGTTGCGGTTCTCAGGGATAATCTCCAGGCGTGGGCCGCTTTGCCCAACTGTCTGACTCACCAGAGACGCAGCAAGGTCGCGTTTCGCATCGGTCGGCAGCACCTCCTGCCAGAAGGTGCGGGTGGTCTCCCAGATGCGGCGCAGGCGGGCGAAGGAGGGGGATTGACGTAGAATTGCCAGAGCAAACAATTCCGGCTCTTTTGTATTTCTGTTCAAATCTGTATCGCTTACGAAGAGATCGTAGATGTCGACAAATCTTGTGAAGCCTCCACGCGCGTTTTTTAGTATGAGGTTATCCAGCAATGGTGCCCACTTACCCAAAGTCTGCTTGATTTTTGGGGGTGAAAGAGCATCTTGAATCTCTTTAAGTAGATCCGAATAGCTGAATTGGTATTTCTTATTTCGCTCTCTGTCATTGAGCTCTCGCTGGGAAGGATCAAACATTAATACACTGTTGAGTGCAGAACCTTTGAGCCAGGTTTCCAGGCCGAAGCGTCCCACAATCAATGCCAACCGACCGTGCTCGTTGGCAACTTCATCAGTCCAGATGGTTGTGGTGAGATCAGTGTTCCACTCTTTTGAACGATCAGTACGACGCTGTTCACACGTATCGCAGACCTTGCGTTCCAGGGCTTTTTCGGTCGGGCCTTGTGGCCGCAAGCCACATACTGGACACAAGTCTCTTCCATAAAAAATATCACGCCACCACTCCTTAACTTGAGATAATTGTGGCGTTGGATGTGGCAACTCAGCTGTGACCATCTCTCCGAAACACAAGGTGTTTCGGGTGCGATCGCTCATGGTAATGGTACCAGTGGCCTCTCCCGATAGAGCCTGGGCAACCAATTGCTGCAGGTAAATCTCCAACGTTTGGCCATTGACCAGTGCTCTAAGCAAGTCTGTTACATCGGGTACAATAAACACACTTCCGTCTTCGTCCCGATAGATTTCATTTCCCAAAGGGTAAATTTCTTCCAAGAAAACCTGAACCTCGTCCAGTGCGGATCGGATCAGGGCTTTCCGGGAAAGTAGATCGGGAATACGGCTTACCTGTCCCCAAAATGCAGATCCATTGATCCCTATGCGCAATAGCCGCCAGTGATATTTTTGAGCCACATTTTGCTGGTAGGGGTCTTGCCAACCAACCAGCAAGTTCTGGGCCAGAGCAGCCTTGAAGAAAGCCACGCTGGCCGCAGTCTGGTCAAACAGCGTTACATCATTCAAGGGACGACGTGTCTCGGCAACAGTAGTGCGGAAATCCTGCTCCAACCGTTGAATGAAGCGTGGACGGAAATTTCTCCAGAATTTCTTGGAGAAAGCTTCCTCTTCCGAGGAGGAACTCAGATTCCGTAACTTTGCTGGTAGGTCTTGTAACTGATGTAACTGATCTTGCAAGAAATTGTAGAGAGCCTGGCGCTTGTTCTGGAGTTCATGCAGGTCCACTCTGGTCTCTTGCCCAAGAGCTGTAGCAAGATAAACGACTCCGATCTGTTCAGGAGCGAATCGGTTGAGGACCCCTTTCTCAATGCCTGAACCGCGTCCGTGAGCGTCCTGCAGCAGTCGCTGTAAACCCGTTGGCGCTTGGGGATTCCTATGTTCTTTGGCCAGATCAAATATACTGAGACTGTTAGCCTGTAATTCTTTTATTCCCAATCCGTTCCAAATCGGTCCTGTCCACGGGGTGCGCAACAGGTGATCCAGATTCGGATGGGTTGTTGGTAAGTCGGGAGGGATTTGTATATCTAAATCTTGGTTGCCATTCAGAAAATCCTCGTGGAACTTGCCCAGCATGTGCAGCCACGCTGCCACCTCCGCCAGGAGCAAGGCATCGCGGTGCCTGGCCAGCACATTCAAGTCAATCGTCATGACTCACCTCCCGAACGAGTTTTTCCACTCCAGCGAGGATGTTCTCCGCTGTGGTCAGGGCTTCTCTGGCCTCCTCTTCACCAAACAGTATCCAGGGTAAACGACCGCCAAATTCGTCTCCATAATCCGTCTGCACGTGGAGCTGCGGACCCAGTGGCCGACCCATTTCGGCCAACTGTTGCACATCTTTCTGCCAGCGAGGGGGAATCTGTTGGGATAGTTCAATTTTCCGGGGAAATATGTTGACACTTTTTACGGGC
>JAPYWT010000065.1 GCA_028276215.1 Thermoflexus sp.
CACGCCCACCATGATCCCGCCGTCCCCCCCGGCCCTTTCCCACGCGACGCCAGTGTACGACCTGCCGATCAGCGACACGCTGCCGATCAGTTTGCCCGTCCCCACCCCGATGCCCGTCGTCTCCCTGCCGGAGGGGGTGATGAACGTTCTCCTGCTGGGACTGGATACGCAGGAGGGCAACGGGGGACGGACGGATGTGATGATCGTCGTCAGCGTCAACCCCGACATCCCGTCGGTGAGCATGCTCTCCATTCCCCGGGACTACTACGCCTGGATTCCCGGGTACGGGTTTGGGAAAATCAACACGGCCATTAACCGGGGGAAGGATTATCCGGGCGGACGGATGGCCCTGGTCAAGGCGACGGTGGAGTACAACTTCGGCATCCCGATTCACTACTACGCGATGGTGGACTTTGCGGGCTTTATCCAGATTGTGGACGCGCTGGGTGGGGTGGACGTGCCGGTGGAGTGCGAGTTCCACGACACCTTCCCCGACCCGGCCAACCCGGAGCAGGGGATAGACATAGACCTCTACCCGGGCATCCAGCACCTGAACGGTCAGCAGGCCCTCTGGTACGTCCGTTCCCGCTGGTCCACCAGCGACTATGACCGCAGCCGACGGCAGCATCAGGTCCTGCGGGCCCTCTACCGGCAGGCGCTGAGCGGGGGGATACTCTCGCGCATCCCGGACCTCTGGGACGCTCTTCGCCAGACGGTGGAGACGGACCTGGGGCTGAAGGAGATGGTCTATCTGGGGTGGCTGGGGAGCCGGTTGGACTGGGCCAATGTCAAGAGTCGTTTCATCGTCCCGCCCTATGTGGAGCACTGGACGGACCCCAACGGTGCCTGGGTGTTGCTGCCGGTTCCGGGGGCGCTGGAACCGCTGATTGCCGAGGCACTGCAGCCCCCGGCGACCGGGCGGGCGCGCCAATCCCCCTTCCGGGTGGAGGTCTGGGACGGGACGGGGCGGCCGGGGATGGCGGAGGTGGCGGCGGAGCGGTTACGCTGGGAGGGCTTCGTGGTGACAGGCATCACGGCGACGGAACCGGTCTCCCGGACCCGGGTGGTGGATTTCACCACCACGCCGAAGGGCTCCCCCCTCTGGCTGCTGACCCGGCTCTACAACCTCAAAGCGGAGGACGTAGAAAAACAGCCCGGAGCGGGGGGCGAATTGGACTTTCGGGTGATTCTGGGAGCGAACTACGACTCCTGCGTTCGGCCGGGAGCGATTCAGTACGTCCCGGCCCCCACGCCGACGCCAACGCCAACCCCGACCCCGGGGCCCTGACAATAGACCACAGACGACGGACGACAGACGACAGACCACAGACGACAGACCACAGACCACAGACGACAGACAACAGACAACAGACGATAGACCACAGACCACAGACGACAGACAACAGACAACAGACGATAGACCACAGACGATAGGAGTAGCGCAGGCTGTCAGCCTGTACAGTGGTCCGTGGTCCGTGGTCAGTGGTCCGTGGTCCGTGGTCCGTGGTCAGTGGTCAGTGGTCCGTGGTCAGTGGTCAAGCAAAGGAGCAGTATGGCCTTCAAGTTTGAGCAGTTAGAGGTCTGGCAACTGGCGCTGGATTATGTGGATTTGATCTACGAAATTGCCGACCGTCTGCCTCGCAGCGAAGAGTTCAACTTGAAGTCCCAGATTGTGCGCGCTGCCACCTCCATAGCGCTGAACATTGCCGAAGGGTCTACAGGGCAAACCGACTCTGAACAGGCCCGTTTTCTCGGCATGGCTCTGCGGTCATTGGTGGAGACTGTTGCCTGCCAGCATCTGATCCGACGCCGATCGCTGGTGGCTGAGGAGCAACTGCTGGACCAGGCATATCGTCAGGCAGAAGCACTGGCGGTGAAACTCCAGGCAATGAAAAAAGCAATTACCAAACGATAAACCGCAGACCGTGGTCCGTGGTCTGTGGTCCGTGGTCTGTGGTCCGTGGTCTGTGGTCATATGCGCGACATTCTCTGGACTCCATGGCGAATGGCCTACCTGCGGGGCGAGCAACCGCTCCCGCAGGAGTGCCTGTTCTGCGTCAAACCCCGCCAGCCGGACGAGGAGGCCCACATCGTCTACCGGGGACAACTCTGTTACGTCGTCCTCAACCGCTACCCGTACAACAACGGGCACCTGATGGTTGTCCCCTACGTCCACGTCCCTTCGCTGGAGGACCTGGACGGGCCGACGCTGGCGGAGTGGATGGCGCTGACGCAGACCAGTTTGCGGGTTTTGCGGGAGGCGTACAACCCCCAGGGGTTCAACGTGGGACTGAACATCGGCACCGCCGCTGGGGCGGGGGTGGCGGACCACGTTCATCTCCATGTCGTCCCTCGCTGGGGCGGGGACACCAACTACATGAGCGTCGTCGGCGAGACCCGCACGATCCCTGAGTGGCTGGACGACACATACCGGCGGCTGCGGCCGCTGTTTGAGAAATACGCGTTAAGATAACTGTGCCCGTCAGTTGATGGAACGTCGTAACCCGAAGGTCGCTATTCAGCGAGGGTATGCCGTCCTGACCGCCGACCAGGCACGCCAGATCGCTCTGGAGTGGCTGAAGGCCGGGCGGCTGGAAAATGCCATCGCGCTGGGGTTGCCCGAAGTGGATGACCGGTACCATGTCTGGCGAGTGCCCCTGCTGGGGGGTGTCAGCGGCGAACGGATCGGGGAAGTGGTCATAGATGCCTATACATCCCTGGTTGTAGAAAACCGTTCTACCCGTTTTGACGTCCTGGAAGCCCGCCTGCTGGGCCGTCCGCCCGAAGGAACGCCCATATCGCGCCGTTCCGATAGATACCTGCTCTCATCCCTTCGCAATATCGTGGCGCTGGGCGATTGCGAGGAAATTCTGATGGAATTGCCGGCCCAGTCGGTGGACCTGGTATTTACCTCGCCGCCGTACTACAACGCCCGCCCGGAGTACAGCGAGTTTCTGAGTTACGAAGATTACCTGGATAAAATGAGGCGGGTCATCCGGCAGGTTCATCGGGTTCTCAATGAGGGACGCTTTTTTGTCATCAATGTTTCCCCGGTACTGATTCGTCGCCCCAACCGGCAGGGACAATCCAGACGGCTGGCAGTGCCTTTTGACCTGCACCGGATTTTTGTGGAAGAGGGGTACGATTTTGTGGATGATATTATCTGGGTCAAGCCGGAGGGGGCCGGTTGGGCCCTGGGGCGCGGGAGGCGGTTTGCGGCTGACCGAACACCTTTACAGTACAAACCCGTCACCGTCACGGAATACGTTCTGGTCTACCGTCGGCGGACCGATAAGTTGATTGACTGGAATATCCGCACCTACCCCGACCAAGAAGCCGTCCGCCAGTCCAAAATCATCGGTGACTACGACCGTACCAACGTCTGGTATATCCAGCCGGCCTACCACCCCGTTCATCCGGCAGTGTTTCCGCTGGAGTTAGCCGAGAAGGTGATCCGGTACTACTCGTTTAAGGGTGATGTGGTTTTGGACCCGTTTGCTGGCGTGGGAACGACGGGAAAGGCGGCCTGGAAACTGGAACGGCGCTTCGTTTTGATTGAGAAGGAACCGGCTTATGTGGACGTGATCCGTGAGGAAATTCTGGAGTGGATGGGCAGGGCGGCTTTGGAGGTTTTGTATTTCAACTGTGATCCCCCTCAGGTTCGGCAGGGTTTGCTCTTTTAGGAAGATGCTTTGATGGCCCATTCCGACCCGGTAATCCCGATCAGAGAGTTGATCCCCCCAATGCTCCGGCATCTGCTGGAGGTGCGGGGGACCGAGTTCGTGCGCCAGATTGGAGAAGATGTCATCCGGCAGGTCGTCCTGGATGTGATGTGTGGACGTAATCTCCGGGACGCGACGGAGATGCTGACCCGGCGGCGTATCGCTCTGGTCAACGCGGGTCTGGTGATGCTGTTCCTGAAAGGGGCCCGGACGGATGCCGATTTCGTGAGCCGGCTGACCGACCTGGCGGGGGACGAGTTAAGGCAATCTCACTCCAGGTCCGACCGATGGGTTCTTCAGTGGCTTTTAGGGCTGACAGATAAAGCCGCCCAGAACGTGCTCCGGGACGACCCTTCGGCTTTGGATACCTACAAGGAGCAATATCTTCAGGTAACCAGAGAGGTTGTAGAGGAGTGTGAGCGCAATTTTGGAACGCTTCAGGGGACCTTGGGGCTGGATGGCGAGGAATGGGCGCAATTGAACTGGGTGTTTCTTTACCACTTGTTGAACACCGTGGGAGCGAGCACTCTGGCGATCCGTGGCTCGGAAAAGTCGGTCTACGGAAAACTGTTTGAGCGCCTCATTCTCGGGTCGGCTCTGCACGTGCTGGGTTTCCAAATGGTGAAACCAGGTACAGCAACCGCGCGGGAAAGAGTTTTCTGGTTATCCTCTCGGGCGACCCGCCGGGAAAGCGATGCGACGGCCCTCATCCGACCGGGGGTCGGTGTACGTTTTGACATTGGCTTCATCGGGCGGGGGAACCCAGAAATCACGCTGGACAAACTCTCCCGCTTTGAACGAGAAGCAGAGGTCGGACGAGAGAAATGGTATATGGCGAGTTTCATCATCGTAGACCGCGTGGGGAAAGGGAGCAGGATTCCGGAGATTGCCGCGCAGGTTGGTGCAACGGTCATCCAGATGAGCATGAGTTACTGGATGCGCCTTCTGGCCCGGGAACTGGAACGGCAAACCGGCTACCGCCACGAGTTATCTGCCATACCCGATGAGCAGATGGAAGAGTACTTGCGGGACAAACTGGCTGAAGTCCCCGTAGGCATGTTCATCACATCGGGCGCGGAGCGAAAGCGCGACGCATAGGAGTTTGAGATATGGTGAAGGTGCAGACTCCCGATAAACGCCGCCGTATCCCGATGCGCGCCATTCGGGCGGTGGTTAACCAGATTGTGGAGAAGTTCCAGCCGGAAAAGGTCATCCTTTTTGGCTCCTACGCCTACGGTCAGCCAGGGCCAGAGAGCGACGTGGATTTGCTGGTCGTTATGGAGACCCCTCTGCGCAACCGGGAACAGGCGGCCCAGATTGCCCGCGCGATAGACTACCACTTTGGGCTGGACCTGCTGGTGCGTACCCCCCAGCAACTGGCGGAACGCCTGGCACTGGGTGATTTCTTTCTGCAGGAGGTCGTCGAGAAAGGGAAGGTGCTCTATGCACGTCCTGACCGAAGAATGGGTCCACAAGGCCGAGGGTGATTTCCACACTGCTGGCCGGGAACTCCGGGCGCGGAAGATGCCCAACTATGACGCGGTTTGCTTCCACTGCCAGCAGTGCGCCGAAAAGTACTTGAAGGCATATCTGCAGGAGCGGGGTCAGCGCTTCCCCCGTGTCCACGACCTCATAGAACTGCTGGAACTCTGCCTGCCTTACGACGAAACGTTTGAGTCTCAACGGGATCATCTGAAAGACCTGACCCGGTACGCGGTAGAGTTTCGGTATCCGGGCGAGATGGCCACCAAAGAGGATGCCCAGGCCGCCTTCAGAGCCGTGAAAGCAGTGCGCTCTTTTGTGCGCCAGAAACTGGGGTTGCCCTGAGAGCCTGTGTCCGGGCTATCCGGCGGGGAGAAGTGGCACAGGACCCAATCGCCATTAAAGGAATCCGCCAGGGACTTCTGATCACCCTGGGTGAGGGGCCGTGGGATGCGCTGATGGAGGCCCTGGAACGGCGGCTGGAGAAGGGGGCCGCCTTCTTCCGAGGGGGACGTGCCGCGCTGGATGTGGGCCCCCGGCCACTGGACGAGGCCCAGATTCGCCAGACGCGCGACCTCCTGGCCCGCTACGGGGTGGACCTCTGGGCCGTGCGCGGCACGGCGGAGGCCACCATTGTGGCGACCGTACGGGCAGGCCTCTCCCCCCTTCTGGCTCCGGAAGGAGCGACTGGCGGGGCGGTACCTTCAGAGCAGGAGGAAACCCCGCCGGTGCCTGCCGGTGGACTGGTGGTGGAGCGGACTGTCCGCTCCGGCCAACGGATTGAGCACCCCGGCGACGTCATCGTCATTGGCGACGTCCACGCCGGGGCGGAGATTGTCGCTGGTCGCCACGTCATTGTCTGGGGGAAACTGCACGGCGTGGTGCACGCCGGGGCCCTGGGAGATGAGAGCGCCGTCGTCTGCGCGCTGGACCTGGCCCCGACGCAACTCCGCATCGCCGACCACATCGCCCGCTCTCCGGAGGAGCGCCGCCGTCGGCCAGTGCCGGAAATGGCCCGCGTCCGGCACGGGCGGATAGAGGCCGTCCCCTGGCCGCATCGGTAAGGAGGTGGGATGAGCGCCAGAGTAATTACGATCACTTCGGGGAAGGGGGGAGTCGGCAAGACCACCGTCACGGCCAACCTGGGGGTCGCGCTGGCCATGCGCGGCCAGCGGGTGGTGACCATAGACGCGGACATCGGCCTGCGCAACCTGGACGTCATGCTGGGGCTGGAGAACCGCATCGTCTACGACCTGGTGGACGTGGTGGAGGGGCGATGCCGGCTGCGGCAGGCGCTGGTGCGGGATAAGCGGCTCCAGGAACTCTACCTGCTCCCCGCCGCCCAGACCCGCGATAAGAGCGCCCTGCGCGCGGAGGATATGGTCCGCGTCTGCAACGAACTGCGGGAGTCCTTTGACTTTCTCCTGATAGACTCCCCGGCCGGGATTGAGCAGGGATTCCGCAACGCGGTGGCCCCCGCCGACGAGGTGCTCATCGTAACCAATCCGGAAGTGGCGGCGGTGCGGGATGCCGACCGGGTCATC
Source organism: Thermoflexus sp. (assembly GCA_028276215.1). GTDB lineage: Bacteria > Chloroflexota > Anaerolineae > B4-G1 > DUEL01 > SpSt-77. The sequence continues at coordinate 6,749 of JAPYWT010000065.1, forward strand.
GGCCTGATAGAGGCGGAGGGGAAAGGCCCCGCCCGGCTCATCATCAACCGCCTGAAGCCGGAACTGGTGCGCCGGGGGGACATGCTGGATACCTCGGCAGTGCTGGAACTGCTGGCCATAGACCTGATCGGCATCATCCCGGAGGACGAGACGGTCATCGTGGCGGCCAACACGGGCCGACCGGTCGCCTTCACCGACAACAGTCTGGCCGGGCGGGCATTCCACAACATTGCCCGCCGCCTGATGGGCGAGGAAGTCCCCTTCGCCCCGATCAAGGAGCCGGGCTTTCTGGGACGAATCTTCCGCTGGATGCGCTCTGAGGGGGAGGAACAACGATGAAACTACTGGACCGCGTGCTTCATCGCCAGGAACCACCCAGCGGCGAAATCGCCCGCGAACGTCTGCGTCTGGTGCTGGCCCACGACCGGGCCAACATCTCCCCCGGCCTTCTGGAGGTCTTGAAGGACGAAATCATCGCGGTCATCTCCCGCCACGTGCCCATAGACCCGGACGGGGTGCAGGTGACCTACACGGAGGGCCCGCGCGTCAACCGGCTGGTGGCCGACATTCCCCTGCGGACAGAACGGAGAGCCCAAAGAAGATGATCCACGAAGGACACGAAGGATACGAATTATACCTTTCGCGTCTTTCGCGTCTTTCGCGCCTTTCGTGAACTCCATGCGTCCCATTCAACCCTGGCGTCAGTTTGACTTTCTGCTCCTGGTCGTGATGCTTCTGCTGGTGGCATTGGGCGTGGCGATGATTCGCAGCGCCACCACCAACACCCCCGACCTGGCCGACCTCTGGCGGCGTCAGGCCAATTTTGCCGCCGTCGGCCTGGCGCTTTTTCTCCTGATGGCTGCTGCCCCCTACACCTGGTGGCGTCCGGTCTGGTGGCTGGGCTACCTGGTCGCCCTGGGCCTGCTGGTGCTGGTCCTCTTCATCGGCCGGAGCGAAATCGGCGACGTCCGGCGCTGGTTCTACATTGGTACCTTCCGCTTTCAGCCCTCGTTCCCGGCCATGCTCCTCCACGGGATCGCGGTCGCGGCGGTCCTGGACTCCCGGTTTCGTCTGAAGCGCCGCCGGTCCAGGGATGAGGAACCGGACGATGCTCCGCCCGGGTTCATCCCCTACGTCCTTTCCGGTCTGCTGACCCTGGTTGCCGCCGCGCTGGTCTTCCGGGAGCCCGACCTGAGCACAGCCGCGATCTACATCGTGATCTGGGGGGTGATGGCCTTCATCTCCGGCGTCCGCCTGCTGTATCTTTTCGGCACCGGGGTGCTGGCGGTGGCCGGAATGGTCCCCCTTTGGGGGTTGATGAAAGAATATCAGCGGCAGCGGGTGCTGGTCTTCCTGAACCCCGAGCGGGACCCGGGCGCGCTCTACAACATCCACCAGGCCCTGATCAGCATCGGCTCCGGGGGGCTCTGGGGACAGGGCTACGGCGTGGGCAGCCAGAGCCAGTTGCACTTCCTGCGGGTCCGGCACACCGACTTCATTTTCTCTGTCATCGGAGAGGAACTGGGATTCATCGGGGTGATGCTGCTGTTTTTCATGTTCACCCTTCTCGCCTGGCGGCTGCTGCGGGCCGCCGTTCTGGCCCCTGACCGGTTCGGGCGGTTACTGGTGGTCGGTATGGGGGCCATTATCTTTGTCCCCCTTCTGATCAACGTGGGGATGAACCTGGGGCTGTTGCCGGTCACCGGCCTGCCGCTTCCCTTCGTCAGTTACGGCGGGACGGCCCTGGTGACGTACATGACTGCACTGGGGCTGGTGGAGAGCGTCGCCATGCGCCACCGGGAGCGGTGAAGCGATCTTTGTTGCGGCAGGTTGTAATGACCTACCACAGACGACGAGGGTAGCGCAGGCTGTCAGCCTGTAAATGGTCCGTGGTCTGTGGTCTATGGTCTGTGGTCCGTGGTCAATGGTTAGAGGTGGGGGGAAATGGACGCACCGCGAACGCTCTGGACCGACCGTCCCATTCAGACCCGCAATGAGGACCGGCTGAATTTCGCCGACTACGCCGACATTCTGGCGGACATCATCCTCACCGCCGATACCCCCATCACCCTGGGCATCTTCGGGCCGTGGGGGAGCGGGAAGACCAGCCTGATGCGGCTGATTGCCGAGCGGCTGATCGGTCAGCGCACCCCCGGCCACCGGCGCGCCCAGACCGTCTGGTTTAACGCCTGGCAGTACGAGCGGGACGAGGCGGCCCTCTGGCGGGCCCTCCTCCTGCACGTCCTGGAAGGCCTGCGCAGCGACGACCTCTCCGAAGAGGACGCCCGTCAGATAGAGGACTGGCGGATGCGCCTCTATGCCGACGTGGAGCGGACCGAACTGGGTTCCCTGCAGGTGGACTGGCCCGCTGCCGGCCGCGCCGCCCTCAAACTGGGCCTCTCGTTCATCCCCGGACCGGGGACGCTTGCCGAACTGGTCAAACTGGCCCAGGGCAACGTCTCCGTGATGGAGGACCTGGTCAAGGCGTTCCGGCGGGAACGGGTGGAAATCCACCGCCGCCGCCTGTCGTTTCTGGAGGAGTTCCAGGCCGGGTTCGCCCACCTGGTCCGCGAGTA
>JAPYWT010000067.1 GCA_028276215.1 Thermoflexus sp.
CCGCATCCCCGGCGCCTTCGCCGACTGGCCTCCGGATGACCCCCAGCCGCCCTGGACCGACGTCACCTACCTGCGCCTCTACGACCACCCGGACTTCAACTACATCGCCTACAACACGGTCCGGATGTACGACGCCCGACTGGCCCGACCGGAGAACGCGGTGGAGCCCCTCTGGGGGCGGATTGTGGAGATTCTCCCGTACTACATCCGGGAGTTCGGCATAGACGGGGCGATGATAGATATGGGGCACGCGCTCCCGCCCGACCTGAAGCGGCGCATCGTGGAGGCCGCCCGCGCCGTCCATCCGGAGTTCGCCTTCTGGGACGAGACCTTCTCCTACGACCACGGGCTGGTGGAGGAGGGGTACAACGCGGTCATCGGCAACTACTGGTGGGCAGCCTGGCGACCGGAGCATCTGGTGGACGGCCTTCTGCGCCCGCTGGCCCGGACGGGCCTGCCGCTGCCGTTCTTCGCCGGGCCGGAGAGCCACAACACGCCCCGCGCTGCCGCCCGGCCTGGCGGGCTGGCCGCCGCCCGGATGGCCTGGGCCCTGGGGTGCATCCTCCCGGCCATCCCCTTCTGCCATTCCGGCCTGGAACTGGCGGAGACGGTGCCGGTCAACACCGGGCTGGATTTCACGCGCGCGGAACTGCCCGACTATCCCCCGGAGCGGCTGGCCCTCTTCAGCGCTGTGGCCTATGGCTGGGAGAACGAGCCCAATCTGGTGGAGTGGATTGCCCGCACGCTGGACGCGCGCGCCCGCCATGCCGACCTGATTGCCGACCCCGACCCCGCCACCTTTGCCCTGCTGGAGAGCACCGACCCGCTGGTATGGGCCGTTGTCCGGCAGCGGGAGGGTGGGGGGCTGGCGTTGGTGGTCAACCTGGACGTCCACGCGGCGCGGCGGTTCTCCCTGCGCCTGCCGACGGCCCGCTCCGCCGTCACCGACCTGCTGAGCGGCGCGTCGTGGCCGCTGGAGGGGGGCCGCCTGGAGGCGGAATGGCCCCCCGCAGGCTGCGCGATGGTGGAATTGTAGGGGCAACCCTTGCGGTTGCCCCCCTTGCGGTTGCCCCTACAGCAGCCGCCGTTCCCGAACGGCCTCCAGGGCCATCGCGATGAACGCGTCCACCGACATTGCGCCGGGCACCTCCCCGTCCCGGCGGCGCAGGTTGACCTCCCCGTTCTGCATCTCCCGGTCGCCCACGACCAGCATGTAGGGGATTTTCTCTATCTGGGCGTCGCGGATTTTGGCCTGCATCCGTTCCGGGGAGTCGTTGACCTCCACCCGCAGGCCGGCCGCCTTGAGTCGCCGCGCCACGTCCCAGGCGTAGTCCGCATGCCGGTCCGCGATGGGGATGACGACCGCCTGCACCGGCGCCAGCCAGACCGGGAACGCGCCCCCGTAGTGCTCCACCAGGACGCCGAAGAACCGTTCCATGCTCCCCAACAGTGCCCGGTGGACCATGTAGGGCCGTCGCTCCTGCCCGTCGCGGTCCCGGAAGGTCAGGTCAAACCGCTCCGGGAGATTGAAGTCAAACTGGATGGTCGTGCACTGCCATGCCCGGCCCAGCGCGTCTTTGATTTTGATGTCAATCTTGGGCCCGTAGAAGACGGCCTCTCCCTCCATGCGTTTGTAGGGGAGGTTTCGGGCCTCCAGTGCGTTGACCAGCGACCGCTCCGCCTGCTCCCACATTTCGTTGCTCCCGGCGTACTTTTCCGGCGTCCGGGGGTCCCGCACGCTCAGTTCTATCTGGTACTCCGTGAAGCCGAAGTCCCGCAGAATGCTCAGGCTGAAATCCAGCACCCCCAGGATTTCGTCCTCTATCTGCTCCGGCGTGCAGAAGATGTGGGCGTCGTCCTGGGTGAAGCCCCGCACCCGCAGGAGGCCGTGGAGGACGCCGCTCCGCTCAAAGCGGTAGACCGTCCCCAGTTCGGCCCAGCGCAGCGGGAGGTCCCGGTAGGAACGGGTCCGGCTTTTGTAGATGAGGATATGGAAGGGACAGTTCATCGGCTTCAGGTAGTACTGGACGCCCTCAATCTCTATGGGAGCGTACATGTTCTCTTTGTAGAACTGGAGGTGTCCGGATTGCTCCCAGAGCCATGAGCGCCCGATGTGGGGAGTGTAGACGATTTCGTAGCCGCCTTCCCGGTGTCGGGCACGCCAGTGGTCCTCTATGATCTGGCGGATGCGGCCCCCTTTGGGGTGCCAGTAGGCCAGTCCCGCGCCGCCCTCTTCGTGGAAACTGATGAGGTCCAGTTCCTTAATGAGCCGCCGGTGGTCCCGCCGCTCCACCTCCTCCCGCCAGGCCAGGTAGGCCTGCAGGTCCTCGGGCGTCTCCCATGCGGTGCCGTAAATGCGCTGGAGCATAGGCCGTCGCTCGTCCCCCCGCCAGTACGCCCCGGCCACGCTGAGCAGTTTGACCGCGTCCGGGTTGATCTCGCGGGTGTTGGCGACGTGCGGTCCCCGACAGAGGTCCACGAAGGGGCCATGGCGGTAGATGGAGAGGACGGGCCGCTCTGCGGTGGGGTTGCCGTCTTCGTCCACGCCGCCCGCCAGGATGCCCTCTATCAGTTCCAGTTTGTAGGGCTGGTCGGCAAAGAGGCGGCGGGCTTCCTCCTCGCTGATCTCCTGGTAGACGAAGTCGTACCCCTCGGCGATGATCTCCCGCATCCGGGCCTCAATCTCCGCCAGATCCTCCGGGGTGAGCGGACGGGGGAGGTCAAAGTCGTAGTAGAAGCCGGTCTCAATGGCGGGGCCGATGGCCAGTTTGGCCTCCGGGAATTTCTCCAGGACGGCCTGGGCCATGACGTGCGACGCCGAATGGCGGATGCGCAGCAGGTGGTCGTTCTGTGCGTGTTCGGACATTTTTCCTCCTTTAGGAAAAAGGATACAAGGAAACAAGGATACAAGGGGAGTAACTTTTCAGGCTTCCTCACCCCACCCCTGCCGCCTGCGGCGGTAGCGGCGAAGCCGCTGGGGGAGGGGTGAGGCTGAACAGTTACCAAGGGGATAAGGAAAAGCCCCCGCGCCCTGGGGCGCGGGGGCTTTTTCTCCCCACGTGGTTCCACCCAGGTTCAGCCGGTGCGCCGGAAGGTCCACCGACTGCCCTCTGAGGCTGTAACGGGCCTGCCCGGAGCCCCATACTCGGGGGGAGAATTAGAAGAATCAGCAGAATCAGCAGAATCAGCAGAATCAACAGAATCAGCAGAATCAGCAGAATAAAGAATCAGCGAATCAACGGTTCTTCTGATTCTCGATTCTTTTGATTCTTGTGATTCTTCTGATTCTTCTGATTTTTCTGATTCTTCCCCTTTCCGGGGCCCGCTCCCGGGGGGTTTTCCCGGCCGTCCGGCGGGAGGGCTCTCAGCCTGCGGTCCTCCCTCTCTGAAGCCTTCCCAGGCCAGTACTCGTCCCGGTCCACGCGTTCGGGTATGCGGTTAGTGAAAATTATACCCTGCTTTTTGCTTTTGTCAAATTTCTTGTAGGACAACTGTGAGCAGTTGTCCTACAAAAGTAAAACTCTGCGCTCCCGGCGTCTCTGCGGTGACACATTCCCTAATCGCCGCCCAGGTAGGCCTCCCGGACGCGCGGGTTATCCCGCAGTTCCGCCGCCGTCCCCTCCATCTGGATGACGCCCGTCTCCAGCACGTACCCCCGATGGGCCACCGAGAGGGCCATGTGGGCATTCTGCTCCACCAGCAGGATGGTGACCCCTTCCTGGTTGATCCGCTGGATAATGTTGAAGATTTCCTCCACCAGGATGGGGGCCAGGCCCATAGAGGGCTCGTCCATCAGCAGCAGGCGGGGCTTTGCCATCAGCGCGCGGGCCACCGCCAGCATCTGCTGCTCCCCACCGGAGAGGGTACCGCCCATCTGCTCCGCCCGCTCCCGCAGGCGGGGGAAAATGCTGAAGACGAACTCCATGCTTTCCTCAATTTCCCGCTTATCCCGCCGGGTGAAGGCTCCTATCTCCAGATTCTCCCGCACCGTCAGCGGGGCGAAAATCTTGCGCCCTTCCGGCACCTGGACGATGCCCATCCGCACAATCTGGTCGGCGCCCACGTTGGTGATGTTCGTCCCGTCGTAGAGGATTTTCCCCCGGTCGGCCAGGAGGAGACCGGAGATGGTGCGCAGGGTGGTGGATTTCCCGGCCCCGTTGGCGCCGATCAGGGTGACGATTTCCCCTTTCTCCACGTGGAACGAAATGCCGTGCAGCGCCCGAATCGCTCCGTAGGAAACATGCAGGTCTTCCACCTCTAAAAGCGCCATCGCGTCCTCCTCACCGAATGGCCTGGCGGCCCAGATACGCCTCAATCACCTGCGGGTTGCCCCGGACCTCCTCCGGCTTGCCCCGGGCGATAATCTCGCCGAAGTCCATCACCGTGATCCACTCGCAGATGTTCATCACCAACCGCATCCGGTGCTCCACCAGGAAAATGGTCAACTGGAAGCGCTCCCGGATGAACTGGATCAGTTCCATCAACTGGTCAATCTCCTGGGGGTTCATCCCCGCTGCCGGTTCGTCCAGCAGAAGCAGGCGGGGCTGGGTGGCCAGCGCGCGGGCAATCTCCAGCCGCCGCTGGAGGCCGTAGGGGAGGCTGCTGGCGATGTCGTTCTGGCGGTCCGCCAGGCCGAAAATCTCCAGGAATTCCTGACTGCGCTCAATCATCGCCTTCTCCCGCTCCCGGAACCGACGGGAACGGAAGATGGAGTCCGTCAGCCCGTAGCCGGAGTGGGGGTGGTAGGCGATGAGGACGTTATCCAGAACGGTCAGGTTGGAGAAGAGGCGGATGTTCTGGAACGTGCGGGCGATGCCCATCTGGATGATCTCGTGGGAAGGGAGGCCCACCAGTTGGACGCCGTTGTAGCGGATGCTCCCCGCCGTCGGCCGATAGACGCCGGTGATCAGGTTGAAGACGGTGGTCTTCCCGGCGCCGTTGGGGCCGATCAGCCCCACCAGTTCCCCCTCTTTGATGGTGACCGAGAAGTCGTGGACCGCCCGCAGGCTGTCAAAGTAGTGCGTCAACCCATCAATCTCCAGGACGACGGGCCGGGCCTCTACTTCCGGACTCAGGTTTTCAGGTCGTCCCTTCATGCCGCCACCTCCCCGGCTTTGGGAGTCGCTTCCTGGGCTGGTGGGGTTCCCTTCACCCGCAGCGGGGGCAGGGGGCGGCGCAGGAAGGCGATCTCATACCGCCCCATCAGCCCCTGGGGCCGCAGGAGCATCATAATGAGCAGGACCAGCGGGTAGACGACGAACCGCCAGTTCTCAAAACCTTCCGGAAGGTACAGCCGCAGCAGGCCTTCCAGGAGGAAAATCCAGAAGAAGCCCGTGATGACGGTGCCCGTCATACTGCCCAGTCCCCCGAAGACGATGATGATGAGCGGGTTGAAGGACGGCAGAAAGCCGAACATCGTGGGATGGAGAAAGGCCAGGTCGTGGGCGCGGATGGCTCCCGCCAGGCCGGCGAAGACGCTCCCGACGACGAAGGCCAGGATTTTCTGAGAAGCCGTATCTATGCCCATCAGTTCCGCCGCCCGTTCGTCCTCCCGCACGGAGAGGATGGCCCGACCGGTGGAGGAGTGAAGCAGGTTTCGCATTACCAGCACGACCGCCATAAAGCACAGGAAAACCCACGGCCAGGTGGTCCACTTCGGGATGCCGACCATCCCCCGGGCCCCTTTCATCTCCGGGAAGGGAAGGATGGTATCCGTGTTATCCAGGAGGACCTTGATGATGATGGTGAATCCCAGAGTGGCGATACCGAAGTAGTCCGAGCCCAGTTCCAGCACCGGAATACCGAAGAGGTAACTGACGATGCCAGCCAGTGTGGCGCCGCCGACCAGGGCCAGGAAGAAGACAATCTGCTGGCTGATCCCGGTGGGAAGTCCGTTCAGGGCCCGGTAGACGGCCTGGCCGATGGCTGGATTGACGAACTGCACGGCCAGGAAGAAGCCCAGGACGGCGGCCAGGAAGTTGAAGAGGAACTTGGTCAACGTGGCGACGCCGTAGAAGCGGCGGAGAAAGGCGCTGATTCCCAGCATAAAGACCAGGGCCAGGATGGAGCCGAAAATCACCACCACCAGGGCGGAAGGGTCAGAGCGGACCCAGCGGAAGGTGATGTCGGCGGAGGCGTAGGCCCCGATGGCGTAGAAGCCAAACTGTCCCAGGGAGAACTGCCCGTTGAAGCCGTAGATGAGGTTGAGCCCCAGGCTGACCATCGTGATGGCCGCGCCCCAGAAGATAATGCCCTGCCAGTAGGCGTTCAGAACGCCCAGGCTGATCAGGGCCTGGACCACGATGAAGACCAGGACGGCCCCCACGATAAAGGTGAAGTTCGTATTCCGCAGGAGTTGTCGCATGTTGCCTCCTCAGGATGGCCACCGTCGGTTACACCTTCTCGCCGGGCGCTTCGCCGAAGATGCCCTGCGGCCGGATCAGCAGGACGATGATGAGCAGCGAGAACGCGACGGCATCCCGCATCGGCGAGGAGATGAACCCGGCGCTGAGGACTTCCACCAGTCCCATAATCAGCGCACCGACAAAGGCGCCGGGGATGCTGCCGATGCCGCCGATGACGGCGGAGACGAAGGCCTTCAGGCCGGGGATGATGCCCATCAGATGGTGGATCCGGTTGTAGGCGGTCGCATAGAGGACACCCCCCGCTCCCGCCAGACTGCCGGCCAGGGCAAAAGTGGCCGCGATGACCATATCCACGTTGATCCCCATCAGCCGGGAAGTGGGCTTATCATAGGCGGAGGCCCGCATGGCCTTACCGATACGAGTGTACCGGACGATGTACTGCAGGATCACCAGCAGGATGACCGAGATGCCCATAATGATGAGCATCGCGTTGGAGGCGGTCAGGTCAAACTGGGAGCGGATCAGCCGGGGGGTCAGCCAGATGATGGTGAGCGCGGCTCCCAGGAATCCACCGAAGAGCATGCCGAACTGAAGGAGAGGGTTGCGCTGCCATGCCTGGGCCCGGGCGTTCCCCCGATTCCCCATCACTTTCAGAACCCCGTACGCGATCGCGGCCAGGGCACACATTCCCCACAGGATGCCCAGCCAGACGGGGGGAACCATGTCGGCGTTCAGAACGAACACCTCAAAGGGACGGGGGTATGTGATGTAGTTATTGGTAAAAACGAAGGGCAATCCCCCGAAGTATTCCAGGAAGAAGGAGACGCCGATGGCCGTGATGAGCGCCGCAATCCGGGGCATGGCCCGCAGAGGGCGATAGGCGAACCGCTCCATCGTCACCGCCAGCAGGGCGCAGGTCAGCATAGAGCCCAGAATCACGGTGACGGTTCCGATCACCATCGCCGCCGTCGGGTTCATCCCGGGCCAGACGGTCAGGGGCCACCGGTGCAGGTCCAGCAGGGAGATGGTGAAGAAACTGACGAAGGCGCCCACCATAAAGACATCGCCATGGGCGAAGTTGATGAGTTTCACGATGCCGTAGACCATCGTGTAGCCCAGGGCAATCAGGGCGTAGATGAAGCCCAACTGGAGACCGTTGAGGACCTGCTGGAAGAAGACGCCGAGGTTCGCGGCCGCCGCGCGGCCCACGACGTAGAGCACCCCAACTCCTGCCAGGGCGAACACGGCCTGGCTGATCCGGTTCAGGACCATCCCGTTCCGCCGCCGGAGCATTCGCTGTTCCATCCGCCGGGCTTCTATGGCCACACTCATCGCACCTCCTGTGAAATGGCATTTTTGCGGCAGCGGCTTTGCCGCTGCCGCAAAAAGATGCTCTTTACAGACTGGCCGGGGAGCCGCTGCGGCCCCCCGGCCAGCAGGTATCCATTCGGCCGCTACGGGCAGACCGTGGACTTGTAAGAGACCTTATCCGGGCTGACTTCCAGGATGACGGCGCACTTCTTGGGGTTGTGCTGCGCGTCAAAGGTGATGTCCCCGGAAACCACCGAGAAGGTCCCCTTCTCCATCGTCTGGGCCACCTTCACCGGGTCGTCCGCCCCGGCCTGCTGGATGGCCATAAACAGAATGTTGGCCGCGTCGTAGGCCAGGGCCGCCAGGGCGTCCGGCACCGAGCCGTACTTGGCCTGGTACTTCTTCACGAACTCCTGGACCACCGGCCGGGTGTCTTCAGAGGAGTAGTGGTTGGTGAAGTAACCGCCCGCGGTCGCCGCCTTATCCAGTTGCGGGGAGTCCCAACCATCACCGCCCATCTTGACGGCCTTGATGCCCATCTGGTTCGCCTGCGCGGCGATGACGTTGACGGTGGAGTAGTAGTCCGGCAGGTAGAGGACATCCGGGTTGGCGTCCTTGACCTTGGTCAGGATGGCGGTGAAGTCCGTGTCGCCCGCGGTGTAGGTCTCCCAGACCACCACTTTGCCACCGCCCTTCTCAAAGGCATCCCGGAAGAACTCGGCCAGACCGCGCACGTAGTCGTTGCCCTGATCCAGGAGGACGGCCGCCGTCTTGGCGTTCAGTTCCTTCAAAGCGAAGGTGGCCGCCACCGTCCCCTGGAAGGGGTCAATGAAGCAGGCGCGGAAGACCGTGGGCTTGGCGTTGCCCGCCTCGTCAACCGTCACCTTGGGGTTGGTGGAGGTGGGGCTGATCTGGAGGACCTTGTTCGCGGTGGCGATTTCGGAGACGGGGATGGAGGCCTTGGAGCAGACCTCGCCGATGATGAACTTCACCTGGTCCTGGCTGATGACCTTGTTGGCCGCGCTGGCCGCGGGTTCGGCCTCGCACTGGCTATCCTCCACCACGGCCTCAATCTTCCGCCCCAGGACGCCGCCCTTGGCGTTCCACTCCTCAATGGCCAGCAGGGCGCCATCGCGGGTGGAGGCGCCGAAGGTGGCGACATCGCCGCTCAGAGGGGCCAGGATGGCGACTTTGAGGGCCTTGGGGGCCGGCTTGCAGGCCGCCACCATGGTGGCCAAAATGACCACTACGGCGAGAATTGCAAACGAACGCTTAGCCATCTCTCTCCTCCTTCATTCTGCGTGGATGATTGGGGATAAAATAGTGGATATAGAGACGGTTGGGCAAGGGATATGTTCTTCTCCTCGCTCTCACCTCCTCCGGCGTGGATTTCTTGCAGAGGGGAATGGAGTGGAGTCAGTGGATCCCCCCGCAAGATTGCCTTTTATTGTATCGCAAAATGGCGAGTTGTCAAGCGCGGTAGAGTTGTAGGACAACTGCGAGCAGTTGTCCTACAGGACGGCCA